>NC_008609.1:3190000-3332500 GCF_000015045.1 Pelobacter propionicus DSM 2379 | reverse complement strand
ATGACACCGTAACTTCGGGATAAGGTGTGCCCTCATCAGGTGTAGCGATTTGCACGTGAAGCCGAAGGGGGTCGCAGAGAAATGGCGGTAGCGACTGTTTACTAAAAACACAGGACTCTGCTAAGTCGTAAGACGATGTATAGGGTCTGACGCCTGCCCGGTGCTGGAAGGTTAAGGGGATTTGTTAGCGCAAGCGAAGCTTTGAACCGAAGCCCCAGTAAACGGCGGCCGTAACTATAACGGTCCTAAGGTAGCGAAATTCCTTGTCGGGTAAGTTCCGACCTGCACGAATGGCGTAACGATTTCCGCGCTGTCTCAACCAGTGGCTCAGCGAAATTGAATTCTCGGTGAAGATGCCGAGTACCCGCGGTAAGACGGAAAGACCCCGTGAACCTTTACTATAGCTTGACAGTGACATTCGGAATAGCTTGTGTAGGATAGGTGGGAGACTATGAAACCGGTACGCTAGTATCGGTGGAGTCGTCCTTGAAATACCACCCTGGTTGTTTTGGATGTCTAACCTGGGCCCGTAAACCGGGTCGGGGACACTGTCTGGTGGGTAGTTTGACTGGGGCGGTCGCCTCCCAAAGAGTAACGGAGGCGCGCGAAGGTTCCCTCAGCCCGATTGGAAACCGGGCGTAGAGTGCAATGGCATAAGGGAGCTTGACTGCGAGACCAACAAGTCGAGCAGGTACGAAAGTAGGTCATAGTGATCCGGCGGTTCTGTATGGAAGGGCCGTCGCTCAACGGATAAAAGGTACTCCGGGGATAACAGGCTGATCTCCCCCAAGAGTTCACATCGACGGGGAGGTTTGGCACCTCGATGTCGGCTCATCGCATCCTGGGGCTGAAGTAGGTCCCAAGGGTTTGGCTGTTCGCCAATTAAAGCGGTACGCGAGCTGGGTTTAAAACGTCGTGAGACAGTTTGGTCCCTATCTACCGTGGGCGCAGGATACTTGAGAAGAGCTGTCCTTAGTACGAGAGGACCGGGATGGACATACCTCTGGTGTTCCAGTTGTGCCGCCAGGCGCAGTCGCTGGGTAGCCACGTATGGAAAGGATAACCGCTGAAAGCATCTAAGCGGGAAGCCTCCTTCAAGATTAGGTATCCCTGGGAGCAATCCCCTGAAGGCCCGTTGTAGACCACAACGTTGATAGGCTGGGTGTGTAAGCGCAGCAATGTGTTTAGCTTACCAGTACTAATCGGCCGTGAGGCTTGACCATAAAAATGAAATTCGGCCGGGGAAGGGCAACCTTCCCCAGGCCGATATATATCGAAGCAAGCGTGCAAACCTAAACACCACAATGCAATTGATAATGATCTGTAGAGGCAGGTTTCAAACCTGTCCCTGCGAAAGATTTCTCGGTGGCTATGCCGAGGGGGCCACACCCGTTCCCATCCCGAACACGGAAGTTAAGCCCCTCAGGGCCGATGATACTGCACGGGTAGCTGTGTGGGAAAGTAGGTCGCCGCCGGGAATAATAAATAACAGCCCTATCACTACAAAGTGATAGGGCTGCTTTGCGTTTAAAAAACCTCGGTAAATACATCTAAATAGTTGCTTTGATTAAGCCCTATCGTCTTCCATCGACGGGGCCAGGCTGGTTTCAAAAATCTCCTCAAACACCTTCTCGCTCTCCCGGAAAGCATCCAGAACACGCGGTTCAAAATGCTCCGGCAACGTCCGGCCGTCACCGTTCAACAGTATGTCGCACGTCTTGGCGTGACTGAAGGCTGGCTTATAGACACGGCTGTTGCGTAGGGCGTCGTATTGGTCAGCCAGCATGACGAGACGTCCTTCCATGGGTATTGCCTCTGCCTTCAACCCATAAGGATATCCCGTCCCATCCCAGCGTTCATGATGAGTAGCAGCAATGACCGCACCCATCTGCAGCATGGCATGGGAAGAACCCTGCAGAATCTTCTCGCCGATGACGGTATGCTGTTTGATGCAGTTGAACTCTTCAGCGGTGAGTGCCGCAGGCTTCAATAGAATTGAGTCAGGAATGCCGATCTTGCCGACATCGTGCATCGCGCTGGCAACGGTTATGTTTTTCGTGAAAGACGCGGAAAGGCCGAGCTGAGAGGAGAGGCATTGGGCGTACTTTCCGATACGGTTAATGTGGGCGCCGGTGTCCTCGTCGCGCAGTTCAGCGGCGGCGGTGAGCCGCTCGATGATTTCTCCACTCATGTTAGTCAGCTTGTTGAGCGCATCGTTCAACTCTGACGTTCTCAGCTCAACCGTCTTCTCCAGTTCGCGCTTGTAGTTCTTTTCAATGTTAGTCAGGCGCTTGTAGGTGAGCCCCTTTTCAACCGCATGGATCAAGTAGGGGGGGCGATACGGTTTGATGATAAAATCAAAGGCCCCTTTTTGAATAGCCCGCACTGCGGTATCCAGGTCGGCATAGGCAGTCATCAGCAGGACCGGTGTTTCTCGGTCCAGATAGCGGATCTTTTCCAGTAACTCGATTCCTGTCATGCCGGGCATGTTGATATCGGTCAGAATCAGATCCACCGGTTCAGTTACAAATTGCCTGATGGCGTCGTGCCCGCTGCTGAATGAGGTTACGGAGAAACCAGATTCACGCAGCAGTATGCTGACACTCTCGAGAACATATCGGTCGTCATCTACTATAAAGATGTTTCCTGGTGATTCAGAGTGCATCTTTGACTACCTCACTGATTTTCATAAGCAATTCCTTTGGAGGAAACGGTTTCGTAAGGACATGCAGGTCTCTGTCAACGGACAGGAGCGGTTTGAGTATAGCGTCTTGGGCGCCGCAACAGAAGAGGATCTTTTTCAAAGGCACTGTTTCCCTGATTTCCCTGTACATCATGACGCCGTGTTCATCATCCGCAATGCCGTCCAGAATTACCAGATGAATGGGGTTTTGCTGGTCATGGTAGCGTGCAATTGCTGCTTTTTTATTCTCCGCCTCAATGACGCTGTATCCGAACTCCTCCAACAGTCTCCTGGTACTTTTGCTGCTGGTTTCATCGAAGTCAATCAGCAGGATCCGATGACTGTGGAGTGGAGTGGCAGGAGCGGATGGCGGTGGCGGCGGTGGCGGTGGCGGTGGCGGTGGCGGTGGCGGTGGCTGGGTTGTTGTTTCTTCTGCCAGAGGAAGATACACACGGAAGTCACTTCCCTCTCCCGGCCTGCTGGTGCAGAGGATATGGCCATTATGTTTTTTTACGATTCCGTAGACAACGGAAAGCCCCAAGCCGGTCCCCTTGCCGGTCTCCTTTGTTGTGTAGAACGGCTCGAAGATTCTTCTGACGGTTTCCTCATCCATGCCGTGTCCGGTATCCGACATGGTCAGAAGTACAAAGCGCCCGTTCCCGAAACCGTAGGAAGCCGTAAAATCCGAATCCAGCGACACCAGTTCAGTTCTGAGGGTGACGGTGCCCCCCTCTGGCATGGAATCGCGAACATTGGTGGTAAGATTGATCAGGACCTGTTCGGTCTGCATGCTGTCGGCCATGACCGGCAGAGGATCTTTGGATAACTGTACTATGAGTGTGCTGTTCTCTCCGATCAGGGTGATGAGCAGCTTTTCCACGCGCTCGACAATGCTGTTCAGGTCGATGCGGCACATATTGCTGGACTGTTTTCTACTGAAGGTCAGGAGCCCCTGGGTGAGGCCCGCGCCACGTTCCGCCGCCGCCAGAATCTGGTCGGCGGTTTTCCTGGAAGGGCTGTCGACGGGTAGTTTCATCAGCAGGATATTCCCGTAGCCGAGAATAGCGGTCAGGATGTTGTTGAAATCATGGGCGATGCCCCCTGCCAGCTGACCGATCGCCTCCATCTTCTGAGAGTGGCGCAGCTGGTTTTCAAGGATCTTCAGATCACTGATATCTTCCAGTATGGCAATGAAATGGGTAATTGCGCCCTCCGCATCACGGATGGGGGATATGAGCGCACGCTCCCAGTAGAGCTGGCCATTCTTGTGCCGATTCTGAAGCTCACCATGCCACTGCCTGCCGGACAGGATCGTGTCCCACAGGTTTTTGTATTTGGCCTGGCTGGTGAGCCCTGATTTGAGGATCCGGGTATTCTGTCCCAGAAGTTCATCCGCGTCATAGCCGCTGAGGCGGGTTACCTGGGGGTTTACGAACTCGATAACCCCTTGACGGTCAGTGATCAAGATTGATACCGGACACTGCATGACGGCATGGGAGAGTTTGCGCAGCCGATCTTCCGCCCGTGCGTGCTCTTCCAGTTCTTTACGAGCTGAGTCGAAAAGGCGGGCATTATCCAGGGCCAGCGAGGCCAGCTCGGCAAATTGCTGCAACTGCTGGATTTTCCTGTCGTCAAAGAATTGGCCAGGAACGGTATAGGAGAGTCCGATAACACCGATAACCTCGCCCCCCGATGTGAGCGGAACACCAGCCGTCGCCTTGAGACTTTCATAGCGGGAGATGTCGGCGCCCGTTACCCACTGACGGTAGTCTGCTGTTGCGCACGGAGAGCCCTGCTCCCAAACATAGCCGGGAATCCCTTCGCCGCGCTTTAAGGGGGTTGCCTCAAGGGTCTCGAAAACACCGAGCCTGACCCGTGGTTCCATGGCTGTATTTTCATCATTCAGCAGACAGATGAAGCCGTGCTCCGTGTCCATCAGTGCCGCGGCGCGGGCTATGATAGCGGCAAGCAGGCTGTGCAGTTCTAGCCGTCCGACCAGGCCGAGAGTCGTCTCGTGCAGGGCGCGCAGGTAGTTGTTTTGAAGACGCAACGCCTCCTCGCTGGCCTGGCGGGCTTGGTCGCTCTCCCGGATATGGGTGATGTCGCTGAAATTGCCGCGAAAAGAGCTGCAGACGCCGGCCTCATTGAAAACCGGCCTGCGGACATGGTTGACCCAGACTGTCTTTCCCTTGCTGGTCACCAGGGCCAACTCGATGTGGGTGTCGAAATCGCGACAGCCGCTCAGTTCGCGCCAGCGTTGGCGGAAATCCGGGTGTATTATGCGATCCAGCAAAGCGGCATCAGTATAGAAATCGTTTGGCGCATATCCGGTAAGCTCCCGGCAGTGGGGCGATATGTAGTGGATGGTCGTGTGGTCGGCGGAGATCCAGAACATGAGCTCTGAGGAACATTCCACAACCGTACGGTAGAGGTGCTCGTGCCGTGCCGCCTCCTGGCGCTGGCTGTCAAGCTGAGTGATCAGGTCGTTGAAACTGGAATCCAGGGCTGCGCGTTCACGGGAAGCGGGGAGGGGGGAGAGACGCTCTTCATCTGTCATGGGAGGAAGCTGCTCAATGTGGCTGATAAACGCAAAAAGCGGTTCCGTCATTCTCGCCACCAGAAAACGAATGGCGAAAAAGAGCAGCAGCAGGAAGGGGATTATGCTGCCCCACTGGAACAGGTGCCGAGCCGCTGTTGGGTCGGCTGCTGTCGTTGGTCCGGGAGAAGTGATATCCAGGAAGATGTACTGCAGCGCACAGAGGAACAGTGCGGTCACGAGACTGGCTGCCAAGGGTAGGTGAA
Organism: Pelobacter propionicus DSM 2379; assembly: GCF_000015045.1. Lineage (GTDB taxonomy): Bacteria > Desulfobacterota > Desulfuromonadia > Geobacterales > Pseudopelobacteraceae > Pseudopelobacter > Pseudopelobacter propionicus. The sequence continues at coordinate 3,327,015 of NC_008609.1, read as the reverse complement.
GGGTCAGTTTTGATTTCAGCGCTGCAGGTGTCATGAACGGCCTCATGGTGTCAGCGGCAATTAGTCACGACAGGCTAACCGCGACTTTCATGAGAAAAAAGTCTAGCATGTTTTTCCGGATTCACGAAAATCTTTTACACGTCGGTTGGCCCATTTATTGAGTCCGGTGGCCTGGCGGAGCACATTTCCCTTTTCATCGGCCCGGCCATGGGCTACTATATTTTCTTTTTTTAAACAGAAAGCGAAACAGCATGGACAAACTCATCATACAGGGTGGCACGAAGCTTAGCGGCGAGGTTCTGGTCAGTGGTTCGAAGAACGCAGCCTTGCCGATACTGATCTCAACCGTTCTTGCGCCGGGGAAAAACGAAATCAGCAACGTCCCCTTCCTGCGAGACATCAATACAACCATCAAGGTGCTGGAATCCCTCGGCGCACGGGTCGAGGGGAATGGGCATGTGGTCAAGGTGGATACCGCAGGTATCAACAGCCATGAAGCCACCTATGATCTGGTCAAGACCATGCGTGCCTCGGTGCTGGTGCTGGGGCCACTGCTGGCCCGCTTCGGCAAGGCGCGTGTGTCTCTTCCCGGGGGCTGTGCCATCGGTGCCCGTCCGATCAATCTCCATCTCAAGGGACTACAGGCCTTGGGGGCGGAGATCATTCTGGAACATGGCTATGTGGCGGCCAAGGCCAGACAGCTCAAGGGATCCCGCATCAACTTCGATGTCTCCACCGTGGGGGGGACTGAGCATCTGATGATGGCAGCGGCCACCGCCAAGGGGGAGAGTCTCCTGGAAAACGCCGCCCGTGAACCGGAGATCATCGACCTTGCTCGCATACTCAACCGCATGGGCGCCAGGATCGAGGGAGCGGGAACCGACACCATCAGGATCCAGGGTGTCGCGGAGCTTGCGCCGGTCAGCTACGAAGTCATGCCGGACAGGATCGAGGCCGGCACCTTCATGATCGCCGCGGCAATCACCGGCGGAGACATCAGGATCAAGGGCATGAAACTGGAGCATCTGGATGCGCTGGTATTCAAGCTTCAGGACGCCGGCGTGGAGATCAGCAGCCGCGACAACGTGGTAAGGGTCAAGGGGCCAAGGAAAATCCGCAGCGTCAACATCAAGACCCGCCCCTACCCCGGTTTCCCCACCGACATGCAGGCGCAGTTCATGGCGCTGATGTGCAAGGCGGATGGAGCCAGCGTCATCTCGGAGAATATCTTCGAGAATCGTTTCATGCATGTGGCCGAGCTGTTACGCTTCGGGGCCGACATCGTCATCGAGGGGAATGTCGCCACGGTCAAGGGGGTCAAAAAGCTCTCCGGGGCGCCGGTCATGGCCACCGACCTGCGCGCCTCCGCCTCCCTCATCCTGGCTGGCCTGACATCGGACAATACCACCGAGGTCTCCCGGATCTACCACCTGGACCGTGGCTACGAGTCCATCGAGAAGAAACTGGCCGGCCTGGGCGCAAACATCGTGAGAGTCCAAGAATGAACGATTTCATCACCATCGCCATTCCCAAGGGACGCATCCTTGAAGAATCCGTTGACCTGTTCGGCAGGATCGGCATCGACTGCCGGGAACTGCTGGGCGATTCCCGCAAACTGATCTTCGAAAACCCGCTTCAGAAGATGCGCTACATGATCGTACGCGCCACCGATGTCCCCACCTACGTGGAGTACGGCAGCGCCGACTTGGGTATCGTGGGCAAGGACACCCTTATGGAGCAGGACAAGGACCTCTACGAGCCGCTTGACCTGAAGTTCGGCTATTGCCGGATGATGGTGGCCGAGCCTGCCAACCTGGCCACCCATGACGACCCCTCTGCTTGGTCACACATCCGCATCGCCACCAAGTATCCCCATGTTGCCGGAAACTACTTTGCCGCCAAGGGGATCCAGGTGGAGATCATCAAGCTGTATGGCTCCATCGAACTGGCGCCGCTGGTGGGGCTTTCCGAGCGGATCGTGGACCTGGTTTCCACCGGCGAGACCCTGCGCCAGAATGGCCTGGTTGAGGTGGAGACCATAGCCGAAATCACCACCCGCCTGATCGTCAACCGTGCCAGCCTGAAGACCAAGCATGAGCGGATCAGCGGCATCATCCGCAATTTGGAGCAGGTCATATGAAGCTGATGGACATGCGCGACACCGACTTTGGAGAGCGCTTCGCCGTGATCCTCTCCCGTGGCGAGGAGATCGACCGCGCCGTTGAGGGGAGCGTGGCGGAGATCATCGCCGATGTGCGCTCGCGGGGGGACCAGGCGCTGCTGGACCTGACCCGTCGTTTCGACCGCCTCGAGACTTCCTCCGTGGCTGAACTGGAGGTCGGGGAGACGGAGATCGACGCCGCCCTTGCGGCCGTGGCTGCTGACGACCTGGCCAGCCTGCGACATGCAGTGGAGCGGGTAACCCGCTTTCACGAGAAGCAGCGCCAGCAGACCTGGCTCTCCACCGAAGAGCCGGATATCATGCTGGGGCAGAAGGTGACCCCTCTGGAGCGGGTCGGTATCTATGTGCCGGGAGGCAAGGCCAGCTACCCCAGCAGCGTGATCATGAACGCCGTTCCCGCCCGTGTTGCCGGCGTCCGTGAAATCCTCATGGTGACGCCGACACCGGGCGGAGAGGTCAACCCCCACGTGCTGGCCGCGGCGCGCCTCTCCGGTGTGGATCGCATCTTCCGCATCGGCGGGGCCCAGGCCGTGGCGGCACTGGCCTACGGCACCGCAACCATCCCCCGGGTGGACAAGATCACCGGCCCCGGTAACATCTACGTAGCAACGGCCAAGAAGCTGGTGTTCGGGCAGGTGGGCATCGACATGATAGCTGGTCCCAGCGAGATCCTGGTGATCAACGACGGCAGCGGCGATACCGCCCACGTGGCCTCCGACCTGCTCTCCCAAGCCGAGCACGACGAACTGGCCTCGTCGATCCTGATCACCACCGACCGTTCCTTTGGCGAAAGGGTGGCGGGCGAGGTCGAGCGCCAGCTGGGGCTCCTCTCCCGGGAGAGCATCGCCCGGGCTTCCTGGGAGAGTTACGGCGCCATCATCGTGGCTGGTTCGCTGGACGAAGCGGTGGCTTTTTCCAACCGCATCGCGCCCGAGCACCTGGAACTGGCTGTTGCCGATCCCTTCAGCCTGCTGCCGGCCATCACCAACGCGGGTGCCATCTTCATGGGGCACTGGACTCCCGAGGCCGCCGGCGACTATCTGGCAGGCCCGAACCACACCCTCCCCACCGGGGGTACGGCTCGCTTCTTCTCACCGCTCTCGGTGGATGATTTCGTCAAGAAGTCGTCCATCGTCTGCCTCTCTGAAGGGGGACTGAAGCGCCTGGGGCGCGACATCGTCAGGATTGCCGGACTGGAGGGGCTGGAGGCGCATGCCAGGTCGGTCTCCATACGGCTCGATAGATAGGTTCTCTCTTCTTTCATATTTAGATCGCAAGGGTTTCTGAAATGATGCTTCTCCGCTCCAACATCGCCAGCATGCAGGGCTACGTCCCCGGCTATCAGCCCGAGGACATATCCTCCTGGATTAAACTCAACACCAACGAAAACCCCTATCCCCCCTCGCCGAAGGTGCGGGAGGCCATCCTGGCCGAGATGGGCGACGACGGCGCCTCGCTGCGCACCTACCCCAGCGCTTCCAGCCAGAGGCTGCGAGAAGCTGCCTCGGAGCTGTATGGCTTCGATCCCTCCTGGATCATCATGGCCAACGGTTCCGACGAACTGCTCAACAACCTGATCCGCGCCTGTGCCTCCGAGGGGGACGAAGTCGGCTATGTCCACCCCTCCTACTCCTACTACGCTACCCTGTCCGAGATCCAGGGGGCCAAAGTGCGGACCTTCGGCCTGACGGAGGATTTTCGCATCGCCGGCTTCCCCGATCGATACCAGGGCAGGGTCTTCTTCCTGACCACCCCCAATGCGCCGCTGGGCTTCTCGTTCCCGCTCTCCTATGTGGAAGAGATCGCCCGCAGCTGCCAGGGGCTGCTGGTGATCGACGAGGCCTACGCCGATTTTGCTGATACAAACGCCCTGGAGCTGGTCAGGAAGTACGAGAACGTGGTGGTCACCCGCACCTTCTCCAAGAGCTACGCCCTGGCCGGCATGCGCCTGGGGCTGGCCATTGCCCGGCCGGAGATTGTCGCCGCCCTGGACAAGATCCGCGACCACTACAACCTTGACCGCCTGGCCCAGGCATCCTGCATCGCCTCGCTGGGCGACCAGGAGTACTTCCGCCAGTCCTGTGCCAGGATCCGGGAAACCAGGGAGTGGTTTTCCGCCGGACTGCGCTCCATCGGCTTCAGCCTGATCCCCTCCCAGACCAATTTTGTCTTCGCCTCTCCGCCCGACCGCAACGGCAGGAGGGTCTACGATGCCCTGTACAGCCGCAAGATCCTGGTGCGCCATTTCTCCGATCCGATCCTGGCCCATGGCCTGAGGATTTCCATCGGCACCCGCCAGGAGATGGAACTGACCCTGGCCGCGCTTGCGGAAATTGCCTAAGATCCCCGGGAGGAACGATGACTCGAACGGCGACCATTGAACGGAATACCAGTGAAACCAGGATACGGCTCACCCTGAATATCGACGGCAGGGGGGAGACATCCATCGGCAGTGGGGTCCCCTTCCTCGACCACATGCTCAACCTCTTCGCCCGCCACGGGCTCTTCGACCTGAGCCTGGAGGCGTGTGGCGACACCCAGATCGACTTCCACCATACGGTGGAGGATATCGGCATCGTGCTGGGAGAGGCCTTCAAGCAGGCCCTGGCCGACAAGCAGGGGATCAACCGCTATGGGCAGGTCACGGTCCCCATGGACGAGACCCTGGCAAGCGCGGTTGTGGATATCTCCGGCCGCCCCTACCTGGTCTATAACGTCGACCTCCCCAAGGCCAAGGTCGGGGATTTCGATGTTGAGCTGGCACAGGAATTCTTCCAGGCCTTTGCCAACCACTGTGGCATAAACCTGCACATCAACCTGCTGTACGGCGACAATCTGCACCACATCATTGAAGCCTGCTTCAAGGCGGTCGGTCGGGCCATGGATATGGCCACCCGCCTGGACCCGCGGGTAGAAGGTGTCATGTCCACCAAGGGGGTCCTGTAGCGCTCCCCACAATCCAGCGAAAAAAGGGCGATCCGTTCAAGGACGCCCTTTTTTTGTTGTGCCATGTGATGGAAGGATGAACGACGGAAGAGGAGGTGGGGATGGAGCGGGTACGGATAGGATGCAACTACGAGAAACGACCCTTCTGGAAGATGTTGTTGGGAGTGCCGCTGATTTACCTGCCGATCCTGACCACGGTGCCGTTTGTGATCGTCGGCGTGCTGCTGGTCAGGACGCACCTGAAATATGTCGGTGGCATGCAGATCAAGTCATACGGGGAGTTCGTCCCAGAATGGGTCTCCCACCGCTACCGCAACAGCGAGCAGCCGACAATCAACGTCCCCTGGTACCATGTGGCCCATTATCGCATTTTTTGGGTGTTCAACTGCAAACTCTACTGCCCGCTGAGCGTGGCCCTGTTCTGCTACATGTCCTACCTGGTGAAAATAGTTGAAAACTGGTGGTGTCCCTTCACCCATGGCAGAAAGCATGAATACCGGGAAGGGGCCATAGACCACTCCTTCTGGCATGTGGATCCGGCTGAGACAGCCAAATTGCACCCCGACGACAGGAACAACCCGCTCTGGAACGAGAAGGAAGGGCGGTAGGCTGGGTTGCTGCCGGGGGCGGCTATTTGATCTCCTTGAGAAGTTCGCCGGCCCTCTTCGCCTCTTCACTCTTGGGGTAGGTTGCAATCAACTTTTTTAACACGTATCTGGCGCTGTTGGGGTCCTTGATCGCCTTGAAGGCCCTGCCCTGTTTGAGCATGGCAGCGGGGATCTTGGACAGTTTGGGGTGATTTTTTATCACGTCCTGGAACGAGACGATTGCCGCTTCATAATTCTTCTCTGCGTAGAGCGCTTCGGCGGTCCAGTAGCGGGCGTTGCCCACCAGTTCGTGTTTGGGGTGCTCTGCGATGAACGTGGCGAAAAAGTCCCGGGCCGCGGGCATGTTTCCGGCCTTGAACGCTTCCAGCCCTTTCAGGTAGATGGCGTCCGCGGGAGGCGTGGCGTCCTTGAACTTCTCGGACTCGGCGCCCTTTCCGACAAGGCCGTCCACCGTTGCCTGGAGTTTGACGATCCGCTCTTCCAGGGAGATGATGCGCTTGTCAGTGTCCTCGCGGTAGCGCGACTGCTCGTCGGCCGGTTTCGACATGTCATCCAGTTTGCCGTTCAGTGCCAGCATTTCGTTCCTGGTAGTCTCTCCCGACGCCTGGACATCGGCGGCTATCTTACGGACAGAGGCCATTTCGGATTTCATCTCTCGTTCCAGAGCATCCAGGCGATCCTTTGATTCGCCGCGGATTCCGTCCATGTCCTTTTCCACGGAGAACAGGCGGGTCTTGACGGCGTTGATATCGTTGCGGGTCGTATCGAGGGAACCCTGTGTGGCGCATCCGGTCAGGGTAATGCAGAGCGACAGCAGGATGATGGCTGATTTCGTTTTCATGGGAGTTGCTCCTGGGGATAAAATGTTGCTCATGTATAGCATGGAAGAGCTTGCCATGACAATACGGGAAGAAAACGGTATTCAGTGGTGCTGTTCCCTGCCGGCGGTGGCGGGCGGATATGGCGTTTTGTAAAACATAATTGTTGACAAAACAGACATTTTTGTTTAACAATTTCCCGTTTTTACGCCGGGGCGTACTACAGCCATGAAGGCTGAATATATTCAGGAGGGTTTGTAACAATGGAACAGTATGCTGTTATCTTTGCACTGGCTTGCGCCGTTGCAGCCGTTGCGTACGGTCTTGTGTCCGCACAGTGGATCCTGGGGCTTCCCCAGGGTAACGAGCGGATGCGCCAGATCGCTGCGGCCATCCAGGAGGGTGCCGGTGCTTACATGAAGCGCCAGTACACGATTATCTCCGTGGTCGGCGTGGTCATGTTTATCGCCCTGTTCGCGTCTCTGGGGTGGAAGACCGCGGTCGGCTTCGCTGTCGGTGCTCTCTTCTCCGGCCTGACCGGCTTCATCGGCATGTTCGTCTCCGTCCGCGCCAACGTGCGCACCACCGAGGCGGCCAAGTCCGGCATCGAGAAGGCGCTGAACGTGGCCTTCAAGGGCGGCGCCATCACCGGCATGCTGGTTGTGGGCTTGGGCCTCTTGGGTGTTGCCGGCTACTATATGTTTCTGCAGCAGGTCATGCCGGACGCACCGGTCAAGGACGTTGTCAGCCAGCTGGTCGGTCTGGGCTTCGGCGGCTCGCTGATCTCCATCTTCGCCCGTCTGGGCGGCGGTATCTTCACCAAGGGCGCCGACGTGGGCGCCGACCTGGTGGGCAAGGTCGAGGCCGGTATTCCCGAGGACGACCCCCGCAACCCGGCGGTTATCGCCGACAACGTGGGTGACAACGTGGGCGACTGCGCCGGCATGGCTGCCGACCTGTTCGAGACCTATGCCGTCACCCTGATCGCCGCCATGCTGCTGGGCGCCATCGCCTTCAACAGCAATCCGGGCGCTGTCAGCTATCCGCTGATCCTGGGTGGCGTTTCCATCATCGCCTCCATCATCGGCACCTTCTTCGTCAAGCTGGGCGCCAGCAAGAAGATCATGCCCGCCCTCTACAAGGGGCTGATCGTTTCAGGTCTTCTGGCCTGTGTCGCCTTCTACTTCATCACCGTCCAGATGTTCCCCCAAGGGCTGACCAATGCCGAGGGAACGACCTTCACGGCGGTTAACCTCTTCATCACCTCGGTGGTGGGCCTGGTGGTGACCGGCGCCATCTTCTGGATCACCGAATATTACACCGCCACCGAGTACGCTCCGGTGCGGCACATCGCCCAGGCCTCCACAACCGGCCACGGCACCAATGTTATTGCCGGTCTGGGTGTCTCCATGAAGGCCACCGCCCTGCCGGTGATCGTTATCGCCGCCGGCATCGTCATCTCCTTCGAGTGTGCCGGTGTCTACGGCATCGCCATCGCCGCCGTCTCCATGCTGTCGCTCACCGGAATCGTGGTCGCCATGGACGCCTATGGCCCGATCACCGACAACGCCGGCGGGATCGCCGAGATGGCCGAACTGGACAAGTCGGTCCGCGACGTCACCGACCCGCTGGATGCGGTTGGCAACACCACCAAGGCAGTTACCAAGGGATACGCCATCGGCTCCGCCGGTCTGGCCGCCGTGATCCTGTTCACCTCCTATGTGGATGAGCTGAAACTGGCCGGCAAGAGCATCACCTTCGACCTGTCCGATCCCTACATCATCGTCGGCCTCTTCATCGGCGGCATGCTCCCCTACTACTTCGCCGCCCAGTGCATGGAAGCTGTCGGCAAGGCCGGCGGCGCGGTTGTCATCGAAGTCCGTCGCCAGTTCCGCGAGATCAAGGGCATCATGCAGGGTACCGGCAAGCCGGACTACGCCTCCTGCGTGGACATCGTCACCAAGACCGCCCTCAAGGAGATGGTCATTCCCGGCCTGATTCCGATCCTCGCTCCGGTCATCGTCGGCTTCACCCTCGGTCCCAAGGCCTTGGGCGGCGTGATCGTCGGCACCATCGTCACCGGTATCTTCGTGGCTATCTCCATGACCACCGGCGGCGGTGCCTGGGATAACGCCAAGAAGTACATCGAAGACGGCCACCATGGCGGCAAGGGGGGCGAAGCCCACAAGGCTGCCGTTACCGGCGACACCGTCGGCGACCCCTACAAGGACACCGCCGGTCCGGCGGTCAACCCGATGATCAAGATCATCAACATCGTGTCGCTGCTGATCGTGCCGCTCCTGGCCAAGATGATGTAAGCGAAACGCACATTCCGATAAACGAAAAGCGGCAGGGGATCAGATCTCCTGCCGCTTCTTGTTTGTGAGCGTAAAATAGAAAACCGCTGACTCGCACGGAGGCACGAAGAACACGGAGGAGGGAACAGAAACAAGAACGGAAGAAATCGTGGCAGGGACTCCGATGATCTTCCACCCCTGGTTTTCCCGTGCCTTCGTGCCGGAACGGTTTTTTTGTTGAGAATTGATGTTACCAGCTGCCCGACAGCAGTTCGCCTACCACAGCCCCGGCCATGGTCAGGCCGAAGATGGAGGGGATGAAGGAAATACTCCCCAGAATCACCTTTCGGTTTTCACAACGGAAACTCCGGTCGTCGCGCTGGGGGCAGACGGGGGCGTTGTCGCAGTGGCTGGTGCTGGCTGGGTCCAGCTGGCGGTGCTCCTCGGTGGAGTAGACCACCCGCACCCCGCTCTCGATACCTGCCTGGCGCAGAATCTTGCGCATGCTACGGGCCATGCGGCAGTGGCGGGTGGCAGAGATGTCGTCCAAGTGGATCTTGGTCGGGTCCAGCTTGTTGGCCGCCCCCATGCTGGAGATGATCGGGATGTTGCGGCTTCGGCAGAGGGTGATCAGGGTTGTCTTGGCGGTGAAGTGGTCGATGGCATCCAGCACGTAGTCCGGTGCCGGATCCAGCAGTTCCTGCGCATTCTCCTGGGAGAAGAAGGCCTTGACCGGGACGATCTCCGCATCCGGGTTGATGTCACGCAGCCGCTCCGCCATGACCTCGACCTTGGGACGGCCCACGGTGCTGGAGAGGGCGTGGATCTGGCGGTTGACGTTGGTCAGGCAGATGTCGTCGCAATCCACCAGGGTGATGCGCCCGACACCGGCCCTTCCCAGGGCCTCGGCCGCGTAGCTGCCCACGCCGCCGATGCCGCAGATCAGGACGTGGCTGCTCTTGAGCGTTGCCAGGCCGTTGCTTCCGATGAGCAGTTCGGTGCGGGAAAATCGGTGCAGAGCTGACATGATGGCTATTCCTCGGCGCTCAACGTACTCAGCTGTTCTGGGAAGTGGCGGAGATTTGCTGCTGGCGGAAGTAGTGGATGAAGGTCAGGATCATGATGATCGGGATGCCCAGTTCCAGGATCTCCTCCAGCGGCGAGCTGTAGGTGGCCACGACCTGGTTCAGTTGGAAACCCAGCCCCCTGCATTTCCGCTCCAGGCCGTCCAGGCTCTTGGAACTGACCGCCAGGAAGATGGTCAGGGCCGCGCCAATGGCGATAACGGAGCGATTCTTCAAGCCGCTGAAAAAACCTTTGGCGTGGTTCCGGATCATCATCACTACCAGGGTTGCGATGGTCAGGATGACGATGGCGCCGATGATCTTCTCGTGCAGCGGCACGTCAGGCCGCAGATAGAAGCGGCTCTTGAAGAGCCCCGTGGTGGTGAAACGCTTGTCGAAATCCAGTTCACGCATGCCGAAGACGAGCGGCATGATCGTGAAGTAGGGGTGTGTCCTGAAGTAGGAATACCCGCCCCTGATCGCCACCAGCGAGAAGCAGACGAAGTGGAGTATGGCGGAGGGTACTTCCACCGGTCCCCCCTCCTTGAGCAGCATATGCCTGGTTGTTTCGTCCAGGGTCGTGCAGAATGCAAAAAACAGAATCAACAGTGCCATGGTCACGTAATACGATGTCATTACCTGCTTTTCAGTCACCTTCTTCTCCTTTGCATCATGTTGTCATACACGGAAAGGTTGCCATCCACCATGCTGTCGATGGAGAACTCTCGCTGCACGATGAGACGTCCCTGGGAACCGAAGCTGTGCGCCAGATCCGGATCAGCCAGCAGGGAGCTGATCGCCTGCTCCAGTTCCCGGCTGTTGCCCGGTTCCACCAGGTAGCCATTCTCGCCCTGGCGGACGATTTCGGGAATGCCCCCTGCCCGGGCCGCGACCAGGGGAACACCGCAGGCCGCCGCTTGCAGCAGTGACACTCCCAGCCCCTCCATCAGGGCAGGATGTACTACCAGGTCGAGGCAGGGGAGGATGCGGGGCATGTCGTTGCGGAAACCGGCTAGCTGCACACGCTCCCCCAATCCCCTGCGTGTGATGCTGTCCTGCAGTTCATTCTGCAATGGGCCTTTGCCGAAGAAGAGGATGCGCAGGTCGGGGAAACGGGAGACCAGTCGGGGAGTGATATCCAGCAGGTAGCGGTGCCCCTTGCGGGGGATCAGTTGGGCGATGACACCGATGACCGGGGCAGTGCAGGGAACGCCGAATTCGCCACGAAACCACTCCCGGTCGCGTTGGATCCGGTATTTCTCCACATCCACGGCGCTGTGCACGCAGCGCACACGGTCCGGGGCGATTCCCTCCCCAAGCAGCACCTGTCTGATCCCCTGTGAGATGCTGACGATTCCGTCGTAGGAGCCGTACTTCAGCCGAGCGATGGGGTGCCATTCGCGGTTGTCGACCCTCCTGGTGAGCAGGCCGGGGATGCCCTGGAAACGGGCGCAGACGCCACCCCAGATATCGGCTCCGCGCCGGCTGTGCACATGAACCAGATCCGGTTGTGTTTCCCTGATGGCGGCCGACAACCGCAGCGGGAACAGCAGATCCATCTCGCCGTACATTGGCATGGCGCGGACATGGGCAAAGGGGTGCGCCTGCCGGGCTATGTCGCTGTCGCGGGTGCAGACCAGTACGTTGTCGATGCCGCGCCGTCGCAGACCCTCCAGCAGGAACAGGACCTGCAGGGCGCCTCCGTACAGGTAGCGCCCGGTTTCGATATGCATGATCCTCACGGGCGTTTTCCGCTTTCCAGCAGTCCCGTGGCAGTGGCCAGGACCTCTGCCGCCGTAATATCACCCATGCAAGGGAAGCGGCCTTCGCAGGTGGGGGAGCGGCGGCAGGGCGAGCAGGGGAAGGGGTGGTAGAGCACCACCGTACAGGGGCTGGGAGTCTCCAGATAGGGGCGGGTGGCCCCGAACAGCGCCACGGTGGGAACCCGGAAGGCGGTGCCCAGGTGCACGAGGCCGGTGTCGACCCCCACCACCAGCGCTGCCTGCTCGATGATCGCGGCCGAGACTGCCAGAGACGTCGTGCCGGCAAAGCTGATGCCCCCACCCTGATGGGCGAGATGGGCCGCCTTCTCGGAGTCGGCGGGGCCACCCAGCCAGGCCACCTCCATGCTCAGATCTTCCCGCACCCCCTTGGCCAGGTCGATCCAGTTTTGCTCTACCCAGTGCTTCTGGGGGCGGGTGGTGAAGGGGGCGAACACGGCGAAAGCACCGGTTACTCCGGCCGAGCCGAGCGTCGCGGTGGCCTCATCCCGGGTCCCGGGGGAGAGGTGTATCCGTGGCGACAGGTCGGCGGTGGAACACCCCAGGCTTTCCAGCAGGTGCAGGTATTCGCTCCCCATACGGCGGGGGTTGCCCCCCTTGTCAATCATCTCCGTCATCAGAAACCAGCCCGGTTCCCGGGAGCGGAACCCGGTGCGCCTGGGCGCGCCGGAGAGTCGGGCCAGAAGCCGCGTCCGCAGCAGTCCCTGGGCGTCCAGAACCAGCGTAAAGTGTTCGTTGCGCAGCATGCGGGCGAAACGGAACGCTTCCCGCGCCAACAGCACAATATGCCCACCCTTGAAGAGCTTCTTCCATTCCGTCTTGGGCCAGACGATCAGGCGGTCAAGGTTGGGGTTGTTGGCCAGCAGGTCTTTGACCTGCGGCTCTGCCAGCCAGCAGATGCGGGCCTGGGGATATTTCCGGCGCAGTCCCTCGGCCAGGGGAGAGGACATAACGATGTCCCCCATGGCGCTGGTGCGGATGATCAGGATGTTGGGATGGTTCATGTGGTCTCTTCAGGGTGGAGTGGGACGGAACCGGACTGAAGCGGTGCAGCCTGCGGACTCATCCCCTGTGTGATGGGGTGTACGGCTACTGCATCACCGGCTGTATCCCGCGTCCGTGTCCCCATACAGGGGAAAAGGGAACAGTGGCGCAACTGCCGGCGCTGGTCGCATCGCGCTATTTCCGTTGCGTACGGGCATCGACGATTGCCCGTATTTCGTCAAACATCATGGCAATGCTGTTTCTCGATGACAGCAAAAAACGGGACAATGCGTTCCGCTCCTGTTCGCTCCACCCGAACGCCAGCGGGTCATGCACGGTATCGATCCTCTCCAGCGGAACGACCCGGTCCAGTGTCCCGAACACGTCCATGGTCAGACTGGATATCTTGGGTGTATTGGAAGCGACGGCCAGATATGGAGTTCGTGTCGCCAGCGCCAGGGTTACGGCATGGAAGCGTCCCGTGCAGACAAGTTGGTGTGATGACATATAGCGCAGGAACTCATGGCGATTGCGGATGTTCCGCCCCACGAGGAGCGCGGCTAACCACTTGGCGTTCCTGCGCAGTACCTCCCGCCTGGGGAAGTGGTCCTGTGACAGGGGGCGGCTCGCATGGGTCAGTTTCGAATAGTGCCATTTTTTCTTTCTGCAGAGCATTTTCAGGTGCGCGGCGATGGGCTTGATAACTGAATCCGTTGCCAATACGGAAAAAGGTCTCTCCGCTGTCACCGGTGTGTCAACCATAAGGGTCAGGTCAGGTGCCAGGTTGGCGGAAATGCCTCTGGTCTTCAGGAGTTCCTGCGATGAGCTTTCACGTACCCAAATTCCATCAAAATACCTAAGGTTATCGATAATGTCATCCCCAATTTCATACAGCGTTGCGTTAATCAGAAAACAGGGGATACCGTAGGTGTCACCGAAGTAGCGGGCCGTCTCGGTCAGGTAGTGGGCTCTGTCCCTGGTATCGCTGTGGTGGATGGACCCCTCCCCGTTGACGATGATCGCGTCGATCATGCTGAATCCATCGAACCTGTGCAACTCGTTGCGCCAATCCCTGCCCATGGGCCACGAGAATGCCAATGTCATGTTTCGTGCGCTGAGTTGCTCTTCCAGTGTCTGCATTACAATTTCGCAGCCATAGTGCGACGTGCGGCGCGTGTCGTTGAAGATGGCCACCTTGGCTGTTGGGTTATGGTGTGTCATGAGGATTTCCGTGTTGTTTGTGTCTGTCTGCGTTGCCCTTTGTTCTGACGCGACGCGGACTGTGTCCAGGAGTCGCGTCAGTCACCGGATAGCAAAGCACTGTCCAGTGCCGTTTCAAGGCGCACTACTTCACCGTCGGCGTTGAGCGGCATGACGCCGACAACCGAGTTAAGGTCGCTGATATAGCCCCTGATCTGCTGCCTCAGCGAACTCCTGATACGATCCGGTTCGACTCCTGCCCTGATCATCTCCCTCTTCGTCGTATCCCGTTTGTTTCCGTACGTTTCGAGGTTGTCGACGCATACCCCGGCGCTCTTTCCCGGCGCAATGGCATCATCGAAGGTAAACTTGCGAACCACAACGCAGCCCCGAACAGCAGGACCGATCCCGGCAGAGGCGAGCCGGGATGCCGCGACGTAGTTCTCCGCCGCGCGACGGGTCACCTTCTTTGAAAACGCGGCCAGCCAGTCGGCCGCAGTGTAGGTGCGGCCGCTGATGGATGCCTGACCGGCGAACAGCGCCTGGCGATCCGGTGCGCTGCCGTGGATGCAGTGCACCTGTCCCCCAACGCCATAGAGGAGTTTTAAACCCAGGTCAGGGATGTAGCAGGCCCACCGGCCGCGATGCACGGGATAAATTTTGCCGTCGATCTCGCATTCATCGCCTCGCACGATGCAGCGGTGGATGAGTGTGATTGCAGGTAGCGGTGAGACTGTGGCATCTATCAGGACGGTCTGTGTGCCCTTGGCGGCGGCAATCGCCGTTTCAGCGTTGATGGTGAGGCTCAGACGTCGGAGGAGATCGCGAACCTCCTGTTCCCCATGGGGAAGCTTTTGCGTGAGTTTCTGATCGGTTCCGATTCCTAGGCTTCTGCGGCAGTCGCGTAAAAATGCCGAAAGTGCTCCTGGCTTCGCCGAAGAAAAGCTGATCACGAACATGATTCGCGAGACCCGGGCGGCGATGAGCTTCTGCAACACGGCTTCAGAATCCGCCAACCCGATCAGGTCAAAGAGATCTGTGACAACGGCATACTGCGCGGCGGGGAATGGTGTGGGGCCGAGAGCTGCCTGGCGGCCAACCTCGATCCAGGCGCCGGATGGCGCGGGGTGCCGGTTCCCGGTTTCGGCGTTGATGCGGATTACGCTGGCTCCCGCCGGGATGGAACGCAGCAGTGGGGCAAGCGCCTCATCCTCGCGCCGCCATCTTTCCCTGTCGGCCGTGGATGGAGAGTATTTTGCTGTTGTGCCGCCAGTGTGCATGGAATCGATCTCCCGTGCTGAATGTACGCAGTTTTTGAGTTTGGTCAGCGCACCTGGACACCGCATTGGCTGAACGCGCTGCGCATGTCCCGTTCCTCGGATTTTGATTTGAAGCGTACCCTGTCCCATCCGAAAGCGATTACCCCGGTCTCCTGCGGGTAGATCTGCCGGGCAAACAGCAGCGCCGAAGAGCGCACGCCGACCACGGCGTCGTAATGAGTCTTCGCCATCCAGGTTTCCAGCGGCTCGTGCAACGCAAGTACGTTATACCCGTCCCGGCACAACTCCAGGTTGGGATCCTTGGGATGCCCCTTGTAGTCAATGGCGTCAAATGAATCGGCCTTGAGCCAGCGGAATATCTCCTCCGTCAGGCCCGCCAGATCAGTCCTGGCAAGCAACCCGGCACCGACCAGCGGCTGGCCGATGACCAGGGCCGTTCTTCGGGAAGAGCGGCCGGTGGATCCTGAACCGAAGACCAGGGGAGGGAGGGGGAATACCTTGGTGGCCGGATACTCATGGGGGAAGTTGGGAATGGTGTAGATGCGGTCGCAGAATGGTGCGTCGGAGCCGATTCTGTCGCCCGTGAAGCAGCAGTAGTCGAGGCGGGAGTCCATGAGTCTGCGCAGTTTTCTGAGGTACTGCAGTCCGCGTTTCAGCAGGCTTAAGGGGTACCTGCGTATGCTGATCAGGCCGTGCGGCAGGATGCGGGCGTGCATCTGGCTGGCACCGCATGCCGGCGGCAGCGCCCGCAGAAAGTAATTGATCGCTTCCGTGTCGAAGACGGCGCTGTGGATGATAAGCCGATCGCAGCGGCCGACCAGTTCCGCGACCCTGGCGATGTTTTCCAGCAGCCGCCTCTGGCCGCCGAATCTGCCGGGAAGCGGTTCGAAGCGCGGCCAGGGCATATACCAGGCGGCATCCCACTCTTTCGGCGATACGACAGGGGTTACCCCCCTTTTGTACCACACGAGCACCTGCCGGTTTCTCGGATCTACCTGTTGGGCAATGGCGCGCGCCGCCAGGTACTGCAGGGGAGAGGCAACGAAGTAGAGATTAACGGTACTGCCCATCACTGCTCCTGAGTTGGAAAAGGGGTGCAGCCGGGCCTGTGCTGGCAGGCGAGAAAAGGCGCCTCAGGCTCCGGGAAGGCATCTGATCGGTCAGGAGTGGGATGGTTCCCTGGTAGCCTCGTCCACCAGCAGAACCGGAATCCCGTTGCGAACCGGGTAGTCGAGCTTGCAGGTCTCACAACGCAGCACCTCGTTGGCGACAATCAGCGTGAGTGTGCCCTTGCAGACGGGGCAGGCCAGGGTTGTACACAGATCATTCGTGAGCATGGGTAACCGATGAACGTGAAATGGTGTGGCGCGTCATAGTGCCACAGCCGCGGTCATTTTTGAAGCAAATTGCGCAGCGCGTCAGTCAGCGGGGCCGGATCGGCGATGATCAGCTCCAGTCGCGCCAACAGGATTTTCTCAGCACACTCCCGTTGCAGGCCCAGCAGCTTGACTCCGTCCTTCTCGGTGGTGACGGCGAACTCAGCCCCGGAGCCGTGCAGGCGACGGCCGATTTCGGCGATGCGGTTGTCATCGTAGGCCACATGGTCGGGCATGGCCAATTCGGCCACCAGATTCAATCCTTGTTCGCGCAGTTCCTCGAAAAAGCCGTACGGGTCGGCGATGCCGGCGAAGGCCAGCACCCTCCGGCCGCGCAGCGATTCCATGGGGAACGCCGCTCCGTTGCCCAGGGGAATGACGTTTCCCAGGCTATGGCGTGCCGTGCAGGAGGGGATGCCGGGAAGGGGAGAGGGGCAGGGGGCGATGCGGGGGCATCTGGTGCGGATGACCAGGTCGGCGCGGCCGGCAGCCGATGTCGGTTCCCGCAGCACTCCGGCCGGCAGGGTCCAACCGTTGCCGAAGGGAAGGGCGTGGTCCAAAAGCAGGATGTTCAGGTCGCGCGTAAGGCGCAGGTGCTGGTAGCCGTCGTCCAGCAGGAAGACGTCGGGCGCCAGCTGTTCCATGGCCAGCATTCCCGCGCTGAAGCGGTCGCTCCCCATGACTACCATCAGGCCGGGGATGGTGGAGGACAATAGAAAGGGTTCGTCGCCGCACTGTTCCGCCTCCATCATGACGGTGCGGCCGTCGCTGACGACCGCCGTGTGCCCCTCCAGGGAGCCGCCGTAGCCGCGGGAGAGGACCGCCACCCGGTATCCCTCCGCCAGAAGCCAGCGGGCGATGTGTGCCGTGACCGGCGTCTTGCCGGTGCCTCCCACAGTCAGGTTGCCGACGGAGATCACCGGTCGGGGGAGGCGCCTGCTCTTCAGGAGTCTCACGCGATAGAGCACCGCACGCAGGCGCTGGATCAGGGCGTAGAGCAGGGAGAACGGGACAAGCAGTGACAGCAGCGACCGGTCGGGGAGGGAACGGCGCGTGCCGCTGGCCAGGGCGCGCCAGTATGTGGCAAGGGAGGAGTTCATCCCTTCGCCACCGGTTCGACGAACTGTTCGCCGATCATCCCCATGTGGCGCTCAGTGGCGCCGCCGTTTTCCTCCATCATGGCCAGGCCGTTTGCTCCCATGGTGCGGCGCAGGGCAGCGTCATCCAAAAGTCTGCCACAGGCGGCGGTCAGCCCGGCCGCCGAATCGACCTGGATACCGGCTCCGCAGGCCAGCACCAGACCGGCGATCTCGCGGAAATTGGTCATGTGGGGGCCGAAAATGCTGGCTACCCCGAGGGAGGCTGGCTCCAGCAGGTTGTGCCCGCCGGTGGGGATCAGGCTCCCCCCCACGAAGGCCAGGTCGGACAGGGCATACAGCCCCATCATCTCTCCGATGCTGTCCACCAGCAGTACCTCGCCTCTGACGAACAACTTCCCCCTGGCGTCCAGTTCCGTGCGGCGGCAGTAGGGTATGCCACTGCGCTCCAAAACAGCGGCCACCTCGCTGCAGCGCTCCGGGTGGCGCGGTACGAGCACCAGGAACAGGTTGTCGCGGGATGCCATCAGCTCTCGGTAACTGGCGATGACCGGTTCCTCCTCGCCGGCGTGGGTGCTGGCGGCGGTGATTACCGTCAACTCGTGGGGAATGGCGTAGCGGTGCCGCAATGCCTGTCGCTCGCTCCCGGGGATCTGGCGGAAGGGGATATCGTACTTCAGGTTGCCGCCGACGAGTACCCGCTCAGGGGGGGCGCCGATGGCGATGATCCGCCGGGCGTCGGCTGTGCTCTGCATGCAGAGCCGGGAGAAGAGGCGTAGCGGGTGGCGGAAGAACCAGCTGAATCGCAGGTACCCCGTGAAGGAACGATCCGATATGCGGCCATTGGCCAGGATCAGCGGAATGCCGCGCCGATGCGCCTCGCGGGTGAAGTTGGGCCAGATCTCGGTCTCCATGATGATGATCAGGTCCGGTCTGATGCGATTCAGGGTGCGCCTCACCGCCGGCAGGAAGTCGAAGGGGAAGTAGATGCAGATATCCTTGTCCGGGAAGTCCGCAGCGAGGGAACGGCCGGTTTCGGTGGTGGTGGACATCACTATGGCGTGGCCGGGATAGCGCTGGCGCAGCGCCTTGAGTAGCGGCCGGGACGCGATGGCCTCGCCCACCGATACTGCGTGCAGCCAGATCACCGGGCGGCCGTTGATCTTGGCCAGATCCTCAGTCGGGATACGGCCGAAGCGCTCCCCCAGGGCCGGCGGCCTGCCGCGGTTGACGGAGCGGTACAGGTGGTAGAAGAGGGCCGGGATGAGCAGGAACAGGGAGAGTATGTTGTAGGTCAGGTAGAACATGCGGACATCCGCGTTTCTGGAGAGATCAGTTTTTTCGTTTCAACCTTGAAAAAGCAGTAGCACGCGGAGGCGCGGAGAACGTGGAGCAACATCAGGCACGTACGGAATCGAGAGTGTGTGTCTGAATGGTGGGTCAAGTTCATTTCAAGGCGCTCTGTTTCTCAGCGATCTCCGCGACTCCGCGTGAGTACCAGCCGTTTTCAGGTTCACTACTTGTTTTATCGTTGACTTTCCCCCGGAAGAACCGGTGTGGGCTCGCCCGGCTCGCCGGCTCGCTTCCAGCGACGGTGCATCCATAACCAGTCCTGGGGGTGGGCGCAGACGAACGCCTCCTGGTAGCGCGCCAGGGCCTGAACGTCCCGCTGGACCCCCTCCTCGCTGGTGTCGCCGCTGGGCACGAACTCCGGCCAGATGGTGATCACGTGGCGCCCTTCTTCCCGGTGGATGAATGCCGGCACCAGTGGGACGCCGGTCTTCTGGGCGATGATGCTGGGCGCCTTGCTGGCCCAGGCTCTCCTCCCCAGCACGTCGACCAGCACCCCTTCTGTTCTGAGCACCGCCTGGTCGGCCAAGATGCCGATCACTCCCCGCTTCCTGATCACGCCGATAATCTGCCTGAGGGAACCCTGCTTGTAGATGACGCTGTTTTTGTAGCGCATGCGCATCTTTTCCACCATGCTGTTCAGGTAGGGATTGTTCTGGCGGCGGGCCAGCACGGACATGCTGTCGTCAAAAACGCGGCCGAAGGCCAGCGCCATCAGTTCCCAGTTTCCGCAGTGGCCGGTGACGAAGATCAGCCCCCTGTTCTTGGACCGCGCCCGCTCGTAGTGCTCCCGTCCCCGCATCTCGATGGCGTCGATGATGGCATTCCCCTTGCCGTGATAGAGGCGGCAGGTTTCCACCAGGGAGATACCCAGGTTGATGAAGTTCTCCCGGGCGATCTCCTCGGCCGTTTCATATCTGCATGACCATGCCGGGTGGCGTTTCATGAAGGCCAAGGCCTGGTTGATGTTGTCGATGGCGATGCGCCGACGGCCGGCCAGCAGGCGGTGCATGAGCAGTCCCATGCAGCGGCCGGTGCCGCGGATGCGACCTTCGGGGATGGTCGACATGGCCAGGGTAAAGAGGTAGAAGGCGGCTATCTGGAGCAACCAGACGATCCGTTTCATGGCCCGTTGTTTTCCATAGCGCTACTGTCGCTGAACTGCAGCGCGTGCAGGCGGCTGTACAGACCACCCGCTCCCAGCAGTGTTTCGTGGGTACCCTGTTCCACAATGCGTCCCTCATCCAGCACGACGATGCTGTCGGCGTGCTGGACAGTGGAGAGGCGGTGGGCGACCACGAAGGTGGTGCGGTTCTGCATCAGGTTGTCCAGTGCCTTCTGCACCATCTGCTCGCTCTCCGTGTCCAGGGCGCTGGTGGCCTCGTCCAGGATCAGGATCGGTGCGTTTTTGAGCAGTGCCCGGGCGATGCAGATGCGCTGGCGCTGGCCACCGGAGAGCCTCACTCCCCGGTCGCCGATGCTGGTGTCGTACCCCTCGGGCAGCTGCGTGATGAAATCATGGGCATAGGCGGCTTTGGCTGCCTCCATCACCTCGTCCAGGGTGGCGTGCGGTTTGCCGTAGCGGATGTTGTTGGCGATGCTGTCGTGGAACAGGGTTGTTTCCTGGTCCACCAGGGCGATCTGATTCACCAGCGAGTCCAGGGTCAGGTCGCGGATGTCGTATCCGTCGATGGTGATGCTTCCCCCTGCCACATCATAGAAGCGGGGCAGCAGTGACACCAGCGTGGATTTGCCGCTCCCCGACGGTCCCACCAGCGCCACCATGCTGTTGGGTTGCACCTCCAAGGAAACTCCGTCCAGGATCGGCTCGTCGCCGTAGCTGAAGGAGACATCGCGGAAAATTACCAGGCCGGTGGAGCGGCCCAGGGCAACGGCATGGGGGCGTTCCTGTACTCGGCGCGGCTCGTCCAGAAGCCGGAAAACCCGCTCCGCCGCACCGGCGGAACGCTGCAGGGAGTTGTAGGAGTTCTGCAGCTTCTTGATCGGGTTGAAGACCATCACCATGGCGGCAATGAACGAGAAGAATTCCGAAGCGGTCATGCGGCCGGACATGACCTGGCTGCCGCCGAAATAGACCACGGCGGCAATGCCGAAGGAGATGATGGTCTCCGATACCGGCATGGACATGGCGTCATACTTGATGTACTGCCGGTACTGGGTGAAGTAGTCGCGGTTGCTGGCGCGGAAGCGCTCGATGGCGCTCCCCTCCAGTCCGAAGGCCTTGATGACCTTGATGCCCGAGAAGGACTCCTGGAGGATGGCGGTCAGCCCCCCCATGACATTCAGGCTCCTGCCCGATGCGCGCTTGATCTTCTTGCCGATCAGCTGGGCCGGGTAGGCGGTGAGGGGGATCACCACGAAGGAAAAGAGCGCCAGCTGCCAGTTGCGGTAGAAGATCACCCCCAAGAGCGAACAGGCGGAGAGGATTTCGCGGAACAGGCCGCAGACCACGTTGGCCATGCCGGCCTGCATGGTGCTGATGTCGTTGGTGGCGTGGGACATGAGCTCGCCGGTGGAGCGGCGGGTGAAGAAGGCCATGTCCATGCGCACCGTGCTGGCATAGACCTGGTTGCGGATGTCCTGGATGGCCTTCTGGCCGGCCAGCTGGATAGTGGAGTCGTAGGTGAAGCGGGCCAGGCCGCGCAGGGCGAACAGGGCCACGATCCCCAGGGGAATCAAAAGGAAGATGCCGGTCTCACCGCCGGCGAAGATCTTCTTCAGCACCGGCTCCACCAGGTAGGCGAAGGCGCCGTCCATGCCCCCCACGATGGCTGAGCAGAGCGCAGAGACCGCCAGCAGTTTCCAGTAGGGTTTGAAGTAGGCCAGGGTGCGGGTCAGGGTCGGATTCATGACTGTTCCACCATTTCCAGGATCAGGCGTGCCACGTTGCGGGCCGCGCCGCCGCGCCCCAGGCGGGAGCGCACCGTTGCCAGCTTGGCCCTGATGGTGCCGGCATAGGCGTCGTCATCCAGAATCGTCCCGATCTCGGCCGCAATGCCGTTGGCCGAGGCGTCGTCCTGGATCAGCTCCCGTACCACCGTTTCTCCGGCAACGATGTTGCACAGCGCGATGTTGTCCACCTTCACCAGCCGTCTGGCCAGCTGGTAGGTAAGGGGAGAGAGCTTGTAGATCACCACCATGGGGGTGCCCAGCAGGGCGATTTCCAGGGTGACGGTGCCGGAGACGGAGATGATTGCGTCGCAGCCACGGATCAGGTCGTGGATGCGGTCACGGGTGATGGTGACCGGGAGGTCCGAGGGCAGGTGAGGGGCGATGTCCTCGGACCCCAGGGTGGATGCCAGCGGCAGGACAAGCTGCAGGTCCGGATAGCATTGTTTCAGGAGCGCGGCTGCCTGGACGATGACCGGCAGCAGCCGTTGCACTTCGCTGCGGCGGCTGCCGGGGAATAGTCCCAGGATCCTGCGGGAGGGGTCCAGGCCGAAGCTGGCGGCTGCCTGGTCGCGGCTCGCTTCCACCGCCACCAGATCGTAGAGGGGGTGGCCGACGAAGGATGCCGCTACGCCCGCGTTCCGGTAGAAGGGGAGTTCGAAGGGGAATATCACCGCCATGTGATCCACCAGGCGGGCGATTTCATGCACCCGTCCCTGGCGCCAGGCCCATATCTGGGGGCTGATGTAGTAGAGCACCCTGACACCGGACCTGCGGGCGACCCTGGCCAGACGCAGGTTGAAACCGGGGTAGTCGATCAGGACCAGTAGGTGGGGGGGGGTCTGGAGCAGGATCCTCTTCAACTTCAGGAAGGCTTTCGCGATGACGTCGAAGTGGCGCAACACCTCAACCAGCCCGACCACGGCCATGTCGGCCGAGTCCACCAGGGTCTGGACTCCGGCCTCGCGCATGCGCTCGCCGCCGATGCCGAAGAAGCGAATGTTCGGGGAGAGCCGGGCGGTTTCCGATGCGAGCTGCGCGCCGTAGATGTCGCCGGATGCCTCCCCCGCGACAATCATGACGCGTCGTTCAGACATGGGTTCAGCTCCCGATCAGCGCTTCGGATATGGTGTCCGCCACCAGCCGGATGGATTCCTCCGGCATCTCGGGGTAGATCGGCAGCGACAGGCAGCGGTTGGCGGTATGCTCGGCCACCGGCAGGATCGCATCGGCGTAGTCATCCGCAAACACCGCCTGGCGGTGGAGCGGGATGGGGTAGTAGATCGCCGAGGCGATGCCCGCCTCGGCCAGTTTGGCCATGATCAGTTCGCGGTGATTGGTCATGACCGTGTACTGGTGATAGACGTGCAGCCCGTTGCCATCGATCAGCGGCGTCTGGACCATGTCCCAGAGCAGCTCGTTGTACAGGCTGGCTACACGCCGCCTCCCCTCGTTGAACTCGTCGATGCGCCTCAGCTTGACGCGCAGGATCGCGGCCTGGATCTCGTCCAGGCGGCTGTTGAAGCCGATCACATCGTGGTGATAGCGCTGGCGGCTGCCATGATTGCGCAGCATCCTGAGCCTGTCGGCCATGTCGTCCGTCTTGCAGACCACCAGGCCGCCGTCGCCGTAGCAGCCCAGGTTCTTGCTGGGAAAGAAACTGTAGCATCCTGCTGCGCCGTAGGTGCCGGTCTTCCTGCCGTCGGCGGGCGCTCCGAAGGACTGGGCGCAGTCCTCGATCAGGAGCAGGCCGTGGCGGTCGCAGATCTCGGTGATGACCTTCAGGTGGGCCGGTTGGCCGAAGAGGTGTACCGGTATGACCGCCTTGGTGCGGGGGGTTATGGCCTGCTCGATCAGCGCCGGATCGATGTTGAAGGTGCGGGAATCGATGTCCACGAATACCGGCGTGGCCCCCAGGTAGCGCACCGCCTCGGCGGTGGCGATGAAGGTGAAGGTGGAGGTGATCACCTCGTCCCCCGGCCCGACACCGGCGGCCAGGAGCGCCAGGTGCAGCGCATCGGTGCCGGAGGCGACGGCCACGGCGTGGTTGGCGCCCAGATAGTCGGCCACCTCCTGTTCAAAGGCGGCCACATTGGGGCCGAGGATGAACTGGCTGCTCTCCAGGGCGTCCAGAACGGCGCGGTCGATCTCGCCCTTCAGGTTGTGGTACTGGGTTTTCAAATCCACCATGGGGATCATGAATGTCTCCTGCCAAGACTGTTGTTGATGGTAAGGGCCGTGGAGAGGGCCATGCGTCCGTCCAGGCCGCTCACCTCCGGCGGGGTGCCGTTTCTGATGGCGGCGATGAACGATTCGATCTCGCGCAGCAGCGGGTCGGCCTGGCCCAGTTCGCGCTCGTCGACCCTGACGTTGGGTATGCCGGGGAACAGTTCGCCGCTTCCCTTCCTGGCCACCAGCACCTTGCGGTTCTGGAAGTCCAGGGTGATGTAGGCGTCGCGCTGGAAGATGCGCATCTTGCGTTCGCTCTTCAGGCTGATGCGGCTGGCGGTGACATTGGCCACGCAGCCGTTGTCGAAGAGGATGCGGGCATTGGCGATGTCCTCCTCGCTGGTGAACACCGGGGCGCCGATGGCGTCCACCCGTCTGACCCCGGATCTCACGATGTGCTGAATGATCTCGATGTCGTGGATCATCAGGTCCAGGACCACGTTGACGTCGGTGCCGCGCGGCTTGAAGGGGGCGATGCGCACCGATTCCACGAACAGCGGCTCGCTCAGGATGCCGTCGATGGCCATGAGCACCGGATTGAAGCGTTCCAGGTGGCCGACCTGGAAGACCACACCGCGGCTGTGTGCCAGGCTGATCAGTTCGTCCGCCTCTTCGATGGTGACGGTGATCGGTTTTTCGATCAGCACGTGCACCCCGGCGGCCAGGAAATCCCGGGCAACCGCGTGGTGGAACTGGGTTGGTACGGCCACGCTGACGGCATCGACCTGGCCGATCAGTTCCCGGTGGTCCCCATGGGAGGAAACGTCGAGGCTGTCGGCGACCTCCCTGGCCCGCGCCGGGTCGCTGTCGGCTACGCCCACCAGCTGAACATCCGGGATGGCTGCGTACTTCTGGGCGTGGAAGCTGCCCAGGTAGCCCACACCGATTACGGCGGTCCTTAAGGGGGCCGCCGCTGTGGCTGACTGATCGTTCATCCCCGGCAGATGCCCCGCTCCGAGCGCTCGATGAAGGCCAGCATGTACTCCACCTCGGCACAGACGCTGGTTTCGCTCCTGATGCGGCTGATGGCGTCGGCGAGCTTCAGGTTGGCCATGAAGAGGGTCTTGTAGGCTTTCTTCAGGCTGGAGATGGCTTCGTCGGAGAAGCCGCGCCGCTTCAGCCCGATCAGGTTCAGGCCGCGCAGTTTGGCGTCCCGCTTGCCGGAGGTGGCGATGCAGTAGGGGACGATGTCCAGGCCGACCATGGTTCCGCCGCCGATCATGGCATGGCTGCCGATGGTGGAGAACTGGTGCACCGCCACCAGCCCGCCCAGGATGACGTTGTCCTCCACGGTGACGTGTCCGGCCAGGGTGGCCACGTTGGCCATGACCACGCCATTGCCGATGCGGCAGTCGTGGGCCACGTGGGAGTAGGCCATGAACAGGTTGCCGCTTCCGACCAGGGTCTCGCCATGGCCGGTGACCGTGCCGCGATGGATGGTGGCGAATTCGCGGATGATGTTCTTGTCGCCGATGCGGGTCCAACACTCTTCGCCGCGGTACTTCAGGTCCTGCGGCGCTGCGCCTACGGAGCTCTGGTGGAAGATCTGGTTGTTTTCGCCGATGGTGGTAAAGTCGCCGATCACGGCATGGGGGCCGATGCTGGTCCCGCTGCCGATGCTGACCTTTTTGCCGATAATGGCGTAGGGGCCTACCTCGACGTCTGCCGCCAGCTCCGCGCTGCTGTCAATGATCGCGCTGGGATGTATCATGGGGTGCTCTCCGAGTCGAAACCTAAGGGTGAGGGAGGAACGGTACGCGGACCAGGGCGGGGACGCGCTCAGGCGCCCGCCCTGGTCCATTATTGTGCCGGCAGACGGCGATCAGTCCGCCGCGTCGGCGAAGGTAGCCTTGAGGGCCGCCTCGGTGACCAGCGTGCCGTCCACGTAGACCTTGCCGTTGACGCCCCAGATGCCGCGCCGGTTCATGGTTGTCTCCACCTCGATGCGCAGCTGGTCGCCGGGGAAGACCGGCTTGCGGAACTTGGCGCTGTCGATGGACATGAAGTAGCTGACCTTCTTCTTGGTGCGGTCGTCCGACGCCATATAGGCCATGATGCCGGCAACCTGGGCCATGGCCTCCACGATCAGCACGCCCGGCATGACCGGGTGGCCGGGAAAGTGTCCCTGGAAAAACGGCTCGTTGATGGTCACGTTCTTGAGTCCGACGCAGCGTTTGCCGGGCTCCAGTTCGATGACGCGGTCCACCATGAGAAACGGGAAACGGTGCGGCAGGATCTTCATGATTTCATTGACATCCAGTAACATGGGTATTCCCCCTTTTTATCTGGTTAATGTACGTCCGGTTGCGTGGCATCCTTCGGATTATTCCGGTATGAACTGCCCCGCTCCGGGCGTTTCCGGCATGCTGTCCGCCGGGATACGAGCGACTGAAGGCGATACGCCCGTTGCCTCCCTCGGGCGTAAAGGTATCGGGTACTGCTTATTTTTCCGCCAGGCGTGCTTCAAGTTCTGCGATTCTTTTTTCCAGGGCGCCGATGGTCTTGCGCAGTTCCGGCAGGCGGGGCACGACCGCCATGGCTCTCAGCCAATCCTTGTGGGGCATGATCGGCGTGCCGCTGTAGCCGGCATTTGCCGGCACCGAGTTGGGTACGCCGGACTGGGCGCCGATCATGACGTTGTCACCGATGGTGAGATGCCCGGCAACCCCCACCTGTCCGGCCAGGGTGACGTGGTTGCCCAGCTTGGTGCTCCCGGAGATGCCCACCTGGGAGACGATCATGCAGTCCTCGCCGATCTGGCAGTTGTGGGCGATCTGCACCAGGTTGTCCAGCTTGGTGCCGCGCCTGATCAGGGTCACCTCCAGGGCGGCCCGGTCGACGCAGCTGTTGGCGCCGATCTCCACGTCGTCCTCCAGCACCACGATGCCGATCTGGGGGATGGGGTAGTAGCCGGAGCCGTCCGGGGCATAGCCGAAACCGTCGCTGCCGATCACCGCGCCCGGCTGGAGCACGCAGCGGTTGCCGATGCGGCAGCGCTCGCGCACCACCGCGTTGGCGTGGATCAGGCAGTCATCGCCGATGCTGGCGCCGTCGTAGATTACCGCGCCGCTATGGATGACGCAGCGGTCGCCGACGCGCACGTTGTTGCCGATCATTGCGCCGGGATGGATGGTGACATCGCTTCCCAGGGTGAGGTTGGCGCCGATGCTTGCCCCCTCCATGACACCACGGGGGGCTGGTTTGTGCACGTAGAACAGGTTCAGCAGCTTGGCGAAGGCCAGATAGGGGGTGGCCACCTCGATCAGGTTGCGGCCAAAGGCCTCGCCGCCAGGAGCCATCAGCACCGCGCCGGCGCCGGTCTCGGCCACTTTTGCGGCGTATTTGGGGTTGGCCAGGAAGGTGATCTTGTCCGCTCCGGCCGACTCCAGTGGCGCCAGGCCGTTGACCACGAGGGTTTCGTCACCCCGCACCGTCCCGCCCAGATAGTCGGCCAGCTCTTTCAGTGTTTTCGTGGTTTGCATGGTCGTATCCCGTGTGTCGCCTATTTTTTGTGGGTAGCGTTGTACAGCTTGAGCACCTCTTCGGTCAGGTCGGCCTTGTCGTCGGCGAAGAGCATGCTCTCGTTTCTGACGAAGATGAAGGTGTAGCCGTTGTTTTTACCGAACTCCTGGATTACCTTCTCCATCCCCTCCAGGATCTTGCGGGTCAGTTCCTCGTCCTTGGCCTGCAACTCTTCCTGGGCATCCTTGGTAAAACGCTGGAACTCCTTCAGTTTCTGCTGGTAGTCCTTCTCCTTGGCGGAACGGGCCGCTTCGGACAGGAGCATGCCCTGTTTCTCCAGGTCTTCCTTCAAACGCTTCAGTTCGTTCTGGCGGCTGTTGATCTCGTCCTGGTACTTCTTCAGGCGTGCCGCCAGCTGCTCCTTGGCCTGCTTGCCGGAATCGGAGGTGTTGATGGCGCGCTGCATGTCAATATAACCGATCTTGGCAGCGTTCTTCGCTTCGGCGGCGAATGCGGCTCCCGTGGTGATGCAGCCCAGTAGAATCACGGCCAGAATAAGACGTTTCATACAGCAGTCTCCTTTTTTATGCGCATATGTTCGGCCCCGCTGATCGGGATGCCGGTGGTGGTTGTCTCTTTGCCTGCTGGTCGTAGCGACGCCTGTCCTAGAACATGCCGCCGATGGAAAACTCGAATCGCCCGCTTTTCTTGTCTATGTCCTCGCGGGGGTTGATCGGTATGCCGTACTCAAGGCGCAGCGGGCCCAGGGGGGATGCCCAGCGGATGCCTGCGCCATAGCTCATCAGTATGTTGTTGAACAGCTTGCTAGTCTTGTCGTCGGAGTTGCCGTAGTCGAAGAATACCACTCCCTTGAAGCCGGATTCGGACAGGATCGGGAAGGTCAGCTCCGTATTGCCGAAGAACTCCTTGCTGCCGCCCATGTAGACCCGGTCCTCGTCGCCGTCCACGGTTATGGTTTTCGTGGGGCAGACCGTGCGGGATTTGTAGCCGCGCAGCGAGTAGATGCCCCCCAGGTAGAACTTGTCGTCGATGGGGATATCCTTGCCAACCTCCTGGATGTAGCCCAGGCTCAGTTTGGTGGAGAAGATCAGCTTCTTGTAGAGCGGGTGAAACCAGGTGTGGTCGGTGGTGAACTTGGCGAAGCGGTTGTCACCCCCCAGACCTGCATACTCGGCTGACAGGTTGTTGACGAAACCGGTACTGGGATCGATGCGGTAATCGGTGTTGTTGTGGCTGATGCTGGCCATGATGGAACTGGTAGACGTCGTGTCCAGCGGAAAGTTGTCCGGATCTATTTCATTGTATTTTTCGTAGGCATCTTCCGGATCGAAGAGTTTCTTGATCTCGTACTTGTACATGAAGAAGGTGCTGACGAAGTCGTTGATGGGATAGCCGGCCTTTATGTCGCCGCCGGTGACCCGGCGGGTGTAATCCAGGTAGTCGCGCTCGGAGCGGTAGATGTCGGCGCCCAAGGTCCATTTCGTGTCGCGGAAATAGGGGTCGGTCAGGCCGATGGCAAAGGTCGAGGAGCTGCCCCCCAGGGAGGCGGAGAAATTGGCTTTGAGTCCCAGTCCCAGGAAATTGGTCTGGGAGACGGAACCCTGTCCGATAATGCCGTCAAGGGAGCTGTAGCCGCCGCCGATGCTGAAGCTGCCGGTGGATTTCTCCTTGACGTCCACGCTGACGTTGAGCAGGTTGCCGCTGCTCCCCTTGGAGGTGGAGATGTTGGCCTCTTCGAAATAGCCGGTGTTCATCAGGTTCTGCTTGCTGCGTTTCATGCCGGTGGCGCTGAAGAGGCCGGATTCGGTGACCCTCATTTCGCGGCGGACCACCTTGTCGCGGCTCTTGGTGTTGCCGGAGATGGCGATGCGCTCGATGTGGACCAGTTCCCCCTTCTCCATGTCGAAGGTCAGGTTGACTGATTTGCTCTCCGGCAACGGCTTGGTCAGCGGCGTGACGTTGGTGAAGGCGTACCCCTTGTCGCCGTACAGGTCGGTCAGGGTGATGATGTCGGCGCGGACGTTGGCGCGGCTGAAAATGGCGCCCGGCTCCGATTTCAGCTTTGCGCGCATGGTGGAGACCGGCTCCAGCAGGTCTCCGGCGAACTCGATGTCGCCGATGCGGTACTGCTCCCCTTCGGTGATGCCGATCAGGACCTCCAGGGAATTCTTGGCCTCGTTCAGCTTGACCACCGGTTCGCCCACCTTGACGTTCAGGTAGCCGTTGTTCTGGTACTGGTCGGCGATGATCAGCGCGTCGTTTCTCAGCACTTCGTCCCGGTAGGTGCCGGCGTTGGTCAGCCAGGAGAGGAACCACTTCTGCTTGGTTTCCATGAAACTGCGCAGTTTGCGGTTGCTGAAGAACCGGTT
This sequence comes from Pelobacter propionicus DSM 2379, assembly GCF_000015045.1. Lineage (GTDB taxonomy): Bacteria > Desulfobacterota > Desulfuromonadia > Geobacterales > Pseudopelobacteraceae > Pseudopelobacter > Pseudopelobacter propionicus. The sequence continues at coordinate 3,297,041 of NC_008609.1, read as the reverse complement.
GCCGTCGAAGGTGATCGAGCTGATCAGGACCTTCTGGTTCTCGACGACCTGGAAGGTGACCGACATTTCAGAGGGGGAGCGCATCCTGGTACGCGGAGTTACCTCCACCAGGTAATACCCCTCGTCCTGGTAGAGCTTCCTGATCTTTTCCACGCTCCTGCTCAGGTCCTTGACGGAAAAGATGGTGTCCCGCCGCAGATCCAGCCCGTCCTTGGTGAGCTTTTCGCTGGAGAGTTCCTTGTTTCCCTCGAACCTGATGTCGCGGATGACCGGCTTTTCCTGCACGGTGTAGATCAGCACTGTTCCCTTGGATGTTTCCTCGGTGGAGACCAGCACCTCCTGGAAGTGCCCCAGCTTGTGTATGGCGCGCAGGTCGGCATCGGTCTTGTCGCTGTAGAGCGTGTCGCCGACCTTCAGCTTGATGGCGTTCTGAATGACCGACGCCTCGATGCGCCGGTTGCCCCTGACGGATATTTCGGCGATGGTCTCGCCTTCGGCGTAAGCCGACTCCGACAGGGCCAGCTGCAGGACTACCGCAGCCATGAGTAAGCGTGATGATATGGGCAAAGTTTCCTCGCTATGGATTCAAATTAAATTGAAGTCAATTCCAGTTTTCCATCCGTCAGGTGCACGGTGCGGCCCATGGCAGCGGCCAGGCGCTCGTTGTGGGTGACCACGACCAGCGTCAGTCCGTGTTTCTTCTGCAGATCGCCCAAAAGGGCATGGACGCCGTCACTGGTCTTCATGTCCAGGTTGCCGGTCGGTTCGTCCGCCAGGAGCAGGTCCGGAGACAGGACCAGGGCGCGGGCTATGGCTACCCGCTGCTGCTCTCCTCCGGACAACTCTCCCGGACGGTGGGTCAGGCGATGGCCCAGGCCCACGTCGGCCAGGAGCGCGCTGGCCAGGGAGATCGCATCCCGTCTGGGAACACGCGCGATCAGGGCCGGCATCATTACGTTCTCCAGGGCGCTGAACTCTGGCAACAGGTGGTGGAACTGGAACACGAAGCCGATGCTTTTGTTGCGGAATGCCGCCAGTTCACGGTCGCTCTTGCGGAAGATGTCGTCGCCCCGGAAGCGGACCGTGCCGCCGGAGGGGTGGTCCAGGGCGCCCAGCAGGTGCAGCAGGGTGCTCTTGCCCGCACCGGATGCGCCCACCAGGGCGGTTGTGGTGCCCTGCTCCAGGTCCAGGTCGATGCCGTTCAGCACATTTACCCGGCTCTCCCCGTTGCCGTAGCTCTTGCGCAGGTCGCGCGCCTCCAGCAGCTTACTCATAGCGCAGCGCCTCTGCCGGAAGCATGCGCGACGCCTGCCAGGCGGGGTAGAGCGTGGCGATGAAGGAGATCAGCACCGCCGTGACCGAGATCAGCGCCACGTCGGCGGGCACCACCTGGGAGGGGAAATGGTCTAGGTAGTAGATGTCCTTGCTGAAGAAGTTCTGGCCGGTGACCTTCTGGATCGTGTCGATGATCGGCTCCAGGTTGAGGGCGATCAGAAGCCCCGAGGCGACCCCCAGCAGCGTGCCGATAACGCCGATGATCAGCCCCTCCATGACGAATATCTTCATGATGCTGCTTCCGGTGGCGCCCATGGATTTGAGGATGGCGATGTCCCTGGTTTTTTCCATTACCACCATAAACAGGGTTGAGGCAATACCAAAAGCGGCAACCAGCACGATCAGGGTCAGGATCACGAACATGACCACCTTCTCCGTCTTGAGGGCGAAGAGGATGTTGCGGTTCATCTGCATCCAGTCGCGGGCGAAGTAGTCGCTGCCCAGAACGCGGTTGATCTCGCGGGCCAGTTCGCCGGTGTGGTAGACATCCTTCACCTTGAGCTGGATGCCGGTTACGGTGTCTCCCAGGTCGAAGAACGTCTGTGCCTGGGTCAGGCTGACGTAGGCCAGGGTCGAGTCGTACTCGAACATGCCGGTGTTGAAGATGCCGACCACTCTGAACGGCTTCATGCGGGGAATCATTCCCAGGGGGGTTATGTTCCCCATGGGCGAGACGACGTTGATCCGGTCCCCCAGCCGCAGGTTGAGATTTCTGGCCAGCTCCTTGCCGATCAGCAGCCCCGGCAGGGCAACGGCGCCGTCGCCCATCTTCGGGTCCAGGTTATCGGTGTTCCCCTCCACCAACGACGCGTTCAGTCGCGTTACCAGGCGGTCCGAAGGTACGTCGATGCCCCGCAGGACGACGCCGGAAACGTTCCTGCCCGAGGAGAGCATGACCTGATTGTAGATGAAGGGGGTGGCGGCGGTGATCCCCGGCATGGCGGTCAGCTTCTCCATGACCTGGCGGTACTCATCCATGGGGAGCCCGTTGCGGATGACCACCACATGGGCATTGGTTCCCAGGATTTTTTCCTTCAGGTCTTCCTCGAAGCCGGTCATGACCGCCAGAACCACGATCAGCGCCATGACTCCCAGGCTGACCCCGGCTGTGGAGATCAGGCTGATGATGGAGATAAAGGTCGATTTACGTTTTGCCTTGAGATAGCGCAGGCAGATGAGAAGTTCGAAAGGCATGGTAAAGCGGGGACCGGGAACCGGGAGCCGGGGACCGGGGACCGGAGAACGGTAAAAACTTTTACCCGTCCCCGGTCCCTGGTTTCCGTTATCCGTTTCCCTAATCCCGTTTCTCCTTTCGCAGCTGCGGGAAGAGGATGACGTCGCGGATCGAGGCCGAGTCGGTCAACAGCATCACCAGCCTGTCGATACCAATCCCTTCGCCGGCGGTGGGGGGGAGGCCGTATTCCAGGGCTCGGATGTAGTCCTCGTCCATGTAGTGGGCCTCTTCGTCCCCCTTGGCCTTTTCGGCCACTTGGGAGAGGAAGCGCTCCTTCTGGTCCACCGGATCGTTCAGCTCGGAGAAGGCGTTGGCGATCTCCCTGCCGCCGACGATCAGCTCGAAGCGGTCCACGATGTCCGGGTTGTGGTCGTTCTTGCGGGAGAGCGGCGATACCTCGGTGGGGTAGGCGGTGACGAAGGTGGGCTGGATCAGCTTGTGCTCGGCCACTTCCTCGAAGATCTCCATCATGAGCTTGCCATGGCCGATGTCGTCGGGCAGGTCCAGGCCGATGCTGCGGGCATAGATCAGGGCCAGGTCGCGATCATCCAGTTTTTTGGCGTCGATGTCGCCGTACTCCAGGATGGCATCCCGCACGGTCAGGCGCTTCCAGGGGCGCTGGAAACTGATCTCCCTGCCCTGGTTGACGAAGTCCAGGGTTCCCAGGACCTCTTGGGCCACATGGCAGAACAGTTCCTCGGTGAAGTTCATCAGGTCCTCGTAGGTGGCGTAGGCCTGGTAGAACTCCATCATGGTGAATTCCGGGTTGTGGCGGACGGAGATCCCCTCGTTCCTGAAGTTGCGGTTGATCTCGAAGACCCGCTCCATGCCCCCCACGACCAGCCGTTTCAGGTACAGTTCCGGCGCGATGCGCAGGAAGAGCTGCATGTCCAGGGCGTTGTGATGGGTGATGAATGGCTTGGCCGTGGCGCCTCCCGGGATCCGTTGCATCATGGGGGTTTCCACCTCCAGGAAGTCCCGGGCGGTCATGAAGGCGCGGATCAGGTTGATGATGCGGGAGCGCTTGATGAATATCTCCCGCGATTCCGGGTTGACGATCAGGTCGACGTAGCGCTGGCGGTAGCGGGTTTCCACGTCGGTCAGGCCGTGGAACTTTTCCGGCAGGGGGTGCAGTGACTTGACCAGCAGGCGGATCTTCTTCGCGTGCAGGGAGAGTTCGTTGGTCTTGGTGCGGAAGGGGAAACCTTCAACGCCGACGATGTCGCCGATGTCGAAGGTTTCGAAGTCCGCGAAGGCCTGTTCGCCAATCTCGTCCTTCTTGATGTACAGCTGCAGGCGGCCCTTGCGGTCCTGGATCTTGATGAAGGCTGCCTTGCCGAAGGAGCGGCGCGCCAGGATGCGCCCCGCCACGACGAATATGTCATGCTCTGCGTCTACCTGCTCCTTATCGCCATAGGCGGCAAAGACGTCGGCTGAGGTGTGCTCTGGTCTGAAATCGTTGGGATAGGGATTAATGCCGGCTTCCCAGAGGGTGTCGACCTTGCGTCTTCTCTGGAGCAGCAGTTCGCTCAGTTCTTCCATTGTGATCGGGGCCTTTCTCGGCAATGTCATCTGGGATAGCAGGGGAAAAGACTGCTAAAAATATCGCCGATGTGTCGTAACGTCAAGCAAAAAAGGGGAGCCCCGGGTGGAGCGTTCCCTGTTTCAATGTCATTGGTTTTGTTCGTCTTTTTTGGTGCGACGTTTCCGTGGGGCCGGTTTCGGTGCTTCCGTAACAGGCTCCGCGGTCGTGTCTGCCGCGGGTGTGCTCTTCTTGGCCGCGGTGCGCCGTCGCGGTTTTTTTACCGCTGGTTCGGCCTCGGCGGGAGCGCTCTCGGGAACAGCCTCCGTCGTTGCGACGGCCTGCTGTTCCTCCGTTGCCACGGTCTTCTTCCTGGCCCGTGGCGCCCTGGCCCGCTTCGGTTTGGCCGCCGGTTCCGGCGTTTCTGGCTGTTCCGGGAGGAGTTCCGCTGTCAGGAGCTCCGGCGCGACGATTTCACCGGAAGTCTCTTCGGGCGGGGCAAGCTGCTTCAAGGCAGCCTCGGCCGTGGCGGTTTCTGCGGCTACGGCTTCTTGCGTGGTGCTCTCCTCTTCTGGAGTCGTCTCCACAGCGGTTGGCCCGGCTGCCGCGACAACTGCAGTCGTTTCTACGGCCGGCTCTTCCTGGGGGCCGGACTCGAAGGAGCGCGTCTCCAGCGGAACGGTCTCCGGCGCTTGCGGTTGTTCCGTCGCTGTCTCCCCTGCCGGAGGTTCGGCAGGCGCAGCCAGCTCCGCCGGGGCAACTTCCAGCGGTTCCGCGGCCGACGCCGTCTCATCGCTTTCCTCGGCCGTTGCCGATTCCTCGGCGCCTTTGCTCACCTTGCGGCTGCGCCGACGTCTGCGTTTCTTGGGAGCCGCTGCCGCTTCACCCTCCTCGGTGGGTTCCGTAGTTACTTCGTCAGTCTGCTCCTCCGCTGGCGCACCGGGCACCTCGTGCTCCTCGGCCTGCCGGGCGGCAGTGGGCTCCCCTGGCGCCTGGTCCAGAGGATGCTCCTCTTCGGACTGCTCTGTTGCAGATTCTGCCTCCGTCTGTCCGGGTATCGCGGTGCCCTCCGTCGCTGATTTCTTCTTCTTGCGACGGCGTTTGCGCTTCTTGCCCCCTTCGGTGGCCCCGTTTTCCGGGGATGGCTCCCCCTCCTGGGGCACAGCAGCGACGGTCTCGACGGCGAGCGCCGGTTGGGTCGCCTCTCCGTTGTCCGCATCGTCCCTGGCCGGCTCTTCGGGCCGCTTTTTCTCTCGTTTGACGATCTCCAGCTCCATCTGGTTGAGCAGGAAGGATGTCTTCCCCTTGACCGTTACTTCGATGTCGTAGTCATTTTCGATCTGGGCCAGTTCCCGCTTCTTGCGGTTGAGCAGGTAGTAGGCCACTTCCAGCGGCAGGCCGCCATGCACCTCGCATACGTTTCCCTTGGCCGCCGCGCCATGCACCTTGCGCAGAAAGGAGAGCGCCATGGCCTCCACCGATTTGACCTTGCCGCGCCCCTCGCAGTGGGGGCACGCCAGGTGGATGGCGTCGTTCAAGGTCTTGGCGATGCGCTGGCGGGACATCTCCAGGATGCCGAACTCGGAGATGCGCCCCAGGTTGACCCGTGCCTTGTCCATCTTGAGGGCCTGCTTGAGGGTCTTCTCCACCTCGTGGTTATGTTTGCGGTCGCGCATGTCGATGAAGTCGATCATGATCAGACCGCCCAGGTCGCGCAGACGTAACTGGCGGGCCACCTCTTCGGCAGCCTCCATGTTGGTCTTGAAGGCGGTGTCCTCGATGCCCCGCTCGCCGCTGGATTTCCCGGAGTTGACGTCGATGCTGACCAGGGCTTCGGTCGGTTCGATGATCAGGGAGCCGCCGGAGGGGAGCGATACCCGCTTCTCGTAGATCTGGTCGATCTGCTCCTCGATCTGGAAGCGGGAGAAGACCGGCCGTTTCTCCTTGTGCAGCTTGACCAGCTTTTCGCAGCCCGGCATGGTTTCGCGGAAGAAGTCCCTGGCCTCGTTGAAGGCCTCCTTGCTGTCCACCACCACCTCGTCGATGTCGTCGGAGAAGTAGTCGCGGATGAAGCGGATGATCAGCCCCTTGTCGCGGTAGATTTCGCCGGCCCCTTTTATCTCGGTGGCGCTCTTTTTGATCCCCTCGTACATGGCCAGCAGGTTTTCCATGTCCTTCTGCAGTTCCTCGGGGGTGCGCCCCACCGCCTGGGTGCGTACGATATAGCCGATCCCCTCGGGGATGCTCATCCCGGCCATGATCTCTTTCAACTGCTTGCGCACGCTCTCCTGCTCCACCTTGCGGGAGATGCCGCTGGAGTCGCTTCCCGGCATGAGCACCATGTAGCGCCCCGGCAGGGAGAGGTAGCTGGTCAGGGCCGAGCCCTTGTTGTCGCGCTCGTCCTTCTCCACCTGCACCACCAGTTCCTGGCCGCGGCGCAGCACCTCCTGGATGCGGGGACGGCGCTTGCGCTGCTCCTCGGGCACGTCGTCCCGCCACTGCCAGAAGTCGGGGTGCAGTTCGCCCATCTGCAGGAAGCCGGGCTTGGGGCGGCCGATGTCCACGAAGGCGGCCTGTAGCCCCGGTTCCACGCGCAGCACGACCCCTTTGTAGATGTTTCCCTTGGTCTGCTCCTTGCCGCTTATCTCTATATTCAGTTCCATCAGACGTCCGTCATGCACGATGGCCACGCGGGCCTCTTCGGGGTGCATGACGTTGATCAGCATCTTTTTGCTTACGGCCTTGCTCATTGTTGTGTTTATCCTTTTCACATGAGACGAGCTCATACAACTATTAAAAAATGATGAATTATAGAGTTTTTTGGGACGAAAGCAAAGGAAAAGGAGGGGAGCGCGAAAAAATGGCGTATCTGACGCCTTCGATTGCGCCGGATACTGGTCTGTTCGTGCCCCATAAGACTCCTGGTGGGAAACATGCCGCCGGCACTGTTCCGCGGGGTGATGTTTTGACTCGGCAAAGCAGTGGGGTAGAGTTGAAGGTGACATGCGTTCCCCCTGGTGCGTGGCGAATCGCCGCTTCCCGTCCGGGACGGGGAGGGGGGCGTGCCGGGTCGCTACATTCTGGAGGTAGTCCCATGAAAAGAGAAAACGGTTGTCCGGAGATTGTGATCGTCGATGGGGGGGCGGATTCACCCGGTTCGCTGGCTGAGTTGCTGGTGGAGCATGGCTATGGGGTTGTGACCGTCGGCGACTGGCGCCAGGCGCTCATCACCGCCGGGGACGATGTGCCGGGGCATGTCGTGATCAGTCGCGCCTGCCTGGAAAAGCTGGAGGATGAACTGACCGGTGAGCTGAAGCGGGAGAATCAGCAACTGCGCGAGGAGAACGCCCGCGGCCGGGAAGTGGAGGCGGCGCTGCGCGAGGAGGACGAGCAGCTGTGCACCATCCTCCTCGGCTATCCGATTCCCCAGTTCGTCATCGACGGCAATCACCGGGTTGTCTACTGGAACCGGGCCATGGAGGCCTACAGCGGGATCGCGTCGTGCGACGTGGTGGGAACTGACAGGCAGTGGAGCGCCTTCTATCCCTCTGCGCGTCCCTGCCTGGCGGACCTCCTGGTTGATGATGGCGAGGATGGTCTGGCTGCCTGGTACGGGGATAGGGTGACCCGCTCCGGGTTGCTGCCCGACTGCTACGAGTGCACTGATTTCTTTCCCGATCAGTCCGGGGGGGGGAGGTGGCTGCACTTCATTACAATCAAGATGAAGGATGTCAACGGAGTCACCATCGGCGCCATCGAGACGCTGAACGACATCACCGACCGCAAACTGGCCGAGCAGGAGCTGCACAAGGCCTACAACGAACTGGACGAGCGGGTGAAGGCCCGCACCCGTGACCTGGAGGCGGCAAACCGGGAGCTGGAATCATTCGCCTATTCGGTTTCCCATGATTTGCGCCAGCCGCTGCGGGCAATCGACGGTTTCAGCCAGGCGCTGCTGGAGGAGTATAACGACAGGCTGGACGACGAGGGGAGGGAGTATCTTGGCCGGCTCCGCGCCGGCAGCCAGCGCATGGGCATTCTCATCGACAACATCCTCAGGCTATCCCGGCTTTCGCGTGAGGAAATGCACTACCAGACCGTGGACTTAAGCGCTATTGCCGCCGAGATCGCGGAGGAACTGAAGGGGGCTGACCCGGACCGCCAGGGCGACTTTGTCATCGCCCCCGGATTGACGGTCCATGGCGATCCGGCACTGCTCAGGATCGCCCTGCAGAACCTGCTGGCCAATGCCTGGAAGTTCTCCTCCCAGAAGGACCGGGCGCGGGTAGAGTTCGGTACACGGGAGGTGGAAGGAGAACGGGCTTTCCACGTCAGCGACAACGGAGCTGGTTTCGATATGACGTACGGCGACAAGCTATTCGGCGTCTTCCAGCGGCTGCACGGCGCCAAGGAATTTCCCGGCACCGGCATCGGCCTTGCCATTGTGCAGCGCGTCATTCACCGTCACGGCGGCCGGGTCTGGGCTGAGGCTGAGGTCGGCAAGGGGGCCAGCTTCTATTTCGTCCTCTGAAGCTGATTTTGCGCCGGCATACTGCCTGCGTTCGTGCGGACGGCCCGTTTCTGTACTGCCAGGGTGTTCTGGAGCAGCAGTCGATACACTCACCCAAGGGTTTCGGGCAGTATCGGCTGTTGACGCCCGATTTCGCCGGGGGCGACGGATCTCCCCCCCTCGTGGCCAAGCGCTGTTTTACGGGTACAATAACAGCTGGAATGTCTCTGATTCGTTCAGGTCCGAATCCAGAAGGAGGTTTATGATGGAAAGCCAGAAAGTGATACTGCTGGTGGAGGATAACCCGGATGACGAGATGCTTGCCATGCGCGCCCTCAGGAAGAGCAACATAGCAAACTCCATCGTTGTGGCGCGGGATGGGGTGGAGGCTCTGGACTATCTCTTCGGCACCGGCAGCTACGATGGCCGCGATACGTCCGTGCTGCCACAGATCGTGCTCCTGGACCTGAAGCTCCCCAAGGTCGACGGCCTGGAGGTGTTGCGGCGCATCCGGGCTGATAGCCGCACCAGACGGCTCCCCGTGGCGGTTCTCACCTCGTCCAAGGAGGAGAGGGACGTCATTTCCAGCTATGATCTGGGAGCCAACAGCTATATCCGCAAACCGGTGGATTTCGACCAGTTCGCCGAATCGATCAAGCAGTTGGGGATGTACTGGCTCGTGCTCAATGAGCCGCCACCGTAGGAGGCGCCTCCATGGAGAAGAAGAAACTGCTCAGCGTCCTGATCGCCGAAGACAACGAGGATGACGCCATACTCGTGGCGCGCAGCCTGCGTCGCTCGGGCTATGAGCTGATCTACGAGCGTGTCGATACGCCGCAGGGGATGGGGGAGGCGCTTGACCGAAAGCCTTGGGATATCATCCTCGTGGACTACCGCATGCCCGGCTTTGGCGGGCTGGATGCCCTGAATATCGTCCGGGAGAGAAACCTGGACATTCCGGTCATCCTCGTCTCCGGGGTCATTCTCGAAGACGTGGCCATCGAAGCCATGCGCCAAGGGGCCTGCGACTGTATCAAGAAAGATCATCTCGACCGCCTCTCTCCGGCCGTTGAACGGGAACTGGCGGCGGCGGCGGAGCGGCGGGAGCGGCGCCAGGCCGAGCAGGCCCTGCGGGAGAGCGAGGAACAGTTCCGGGTCCTGGCCGAGACGTCTCCGGCGGCGATCGTCCTTTTCCAAGGGGAAAACATCGTCTATGTCAACCCATCGGCCGAGCGGCTGACCGGATACACGGAAGAAGAGCTCCTGGGCATGAGGTACGGGGAGTGGATACATGACGATTTCAAGAACCTGGTGAGGGAATGGGTGCTGGTGCGGCAGCAGGAACCGCTGGCGCTCGCGGAGTATGAGTTGCGCTATGTGACCAAGGGGGGCGAGGAGCGTTGGGCGCTGTTCTCCGCCGGCCGCATCGACTACAAGGGGAAGCCTGCCGGCATAGCCACCATCTTCGACATAACTGGCCGCAAGCGGGCCGAGGAGCAGTTGCGGGATTCGCTCCGCGAGAAGGAGATCCTGCTCCACGAGATCCATCACCGGGTGAAGAACAACCTGCAGATCGTCTCCACCCTGCTCGATCTGCAATCCGACTACATCGATGACGAACAGTCACTGAGGTACTTCCAGGAAAGCCAGGACCGGATCAACTCCATGGCCCTGGTTCATGAGGCGCTGTATCGTTCCAGGGATCTGGCCCGGATCGACTTCACCGTGTACCTGGAGGGGCTTACTGACCACCTGTTCAAGTCCTATGTCGTCGATCCGAAGCGGATTTCCCTGAAATGCGCTATCGCCAAGGTCACGCTGGGCATCGACGAGGCGATCCCCTGCGGTCTGATCGTCAACGAGCTGGTCTCCAACTCCCTGAAACATGCTTTTCCCCAAGGGAGACACGGCGAGATCCTGGTTCAGTGCCAGAGCGCCGAAGATGGCCTGATCCGTCTCCGTGTCTCGGATAACGGCGTAGGCCTCCCCCCTGACCTGGATTTCATGGCGACCAAGACCCTGGGGCTGCAGTTGGTGACCATGCTGGTCAGGCAGGTGCGGGGAGAACTGACGGTCCAGGGGGAGGTCGCTGGTGGGACGGCATTCACCATCAGTTTCCGGGGGATGCAGCAGGGGGGAGGGGTGGTTCAGGTCGCGGATGACGCGAAGCGGACATCCTGAAGGACGGTGCCATGACTGAGCAGGAAAGCCAGAGCGTGATCGACCGTTTGACCGAGGCGCTGCGGAAAGCCAGGGAGGGAGACTGTACCCTGCTCCTGGAAGTTGCCGACGGGGGCGATGACATCGATGCCCTGAGCCGTGAGGTCAGGCTCCTCGTCGAGAGCATGCGGGGACATGCGGACGCCCGGGCCGTTGCCGAAGCCGAGCTCAGGGAGTGTCGGGAATCCTGCCGCCGCCTGAAGGCCAATATTCCCGGCATGGTATACCTGTTCGCGCTGCACCCGGACGGGACGTTTTCCTTTCCCTCGGTGAGCGATGCCTCTGGGGAGCTGTTCGCCATCGCTCCGCACGAACTCATGGCCGATGTCGGACTCCTCACCAGGCTGATCCACCCCGATGATCGCGACAGGTTCTTCGCATCCGTCAGGCGTTCCGCCGAGACGCTCGCTCCCTGGCGGGAGGAGATCCGGCACATCGTGCATGGCGAAGTACGCTGGTACGACTGCATTTCCCGCCCCGAGCGGCATGCCAACGGAGATATCGTCTGGGACGGCATCATCCTGGAAATAACCGGCCGCAAGCGCGCGGAAGAGAGGCTGAGCGAACAGCTCCACTTCCTCCAGCAGTTGCTGGATACCATCCCGCTGCCGGTGTTTTACAAGGATACGGATGGGGTGTACCTGGGGTGCAACTCTGCCTTCGAGCTGTTCTGCGGCTTTTCCAGGGAGCGTATCGTCGGCAGGACGGTCCATGACCTGGCGCCGAGCCAGCGGGCAGATGTCTACCAGGAGGCCGACGCCGCCCTGTTTGATGCGCCCGGGGTGCAGGTCTATGAGGCGGAGTTCCAGAACAGGGACGGCTCCACGCGCGATGTTATCTTCAACAAGGCCACCTTTGTGGATCCGGAGAACCGGGTGGCCGGTCTGGTCGGCGCGATCACGGACATAAGCGGGCGCAGACGGGCCGAGCGCGAGCTGTTGCTCAAAAATGACATGCTGCGTGCCATCATTCAGGCCGCCCCCACGGCGATCATCGGTCTGGACCTGGACGGAAATGTGTGCAACGTCTGGAATCCGGCGGCGGAACGGATGCTGGGGTGGAGCGCCGCAGAGGTCATGGGAAAACCGCTCCCCGGTATGGATCCGGAGCAGCGGGAAGAGTTCAGGGACTTCCAGGAGTGGATTCGCGGTGGCAGAATACTGGACGGCGTCGAGGTCAGGCGCCACCGCCAGGACGGCTCTCCCATGGATTGCAGCATCTACGCCTCGCCGCTGCATGACACCGAGGGGCGCATCGTTGGCAGCATCGCCGTGCTGGTTGATATTACCGAGCGCAAGCAGGTGGAAGAGTCGCTGCGCCTGGCAAACCTGATCGTGGAGAACAGCCCGCTGGTGCTGTTCCGCTGGCGGGCGACCGAGGGGTGGCCGGTGGAGCTGGTTTCCCGTAATGTGACCCGTTTCGGCTATACGCCGGACGAGCTGATTACCGGTGTGGTCCCTTTCTCCGCCCTGGTGCATCCCGATGACCTGCGGCAGGTCGCCGCCGAGGTGGCCGAGTTTGTCCGTCAGGGGGTTGATCGCTTTCAGCAGGAGTACCGCATTGTCACCAAAGGGGGTGCTGTTCGCTGGATCGACGACCGGTCGGCCGTGGAACGTGACAGCCAGGGGCGCATCAGCCACTTCCAGGGAGTGGTGCTGGATATCACCGAGCGCAAGCTGGCTGAGGAGAAAATCCGGGCCGCGCTGACGGAAAAGGTGGTCCTTTTGAAGGAGATCCACCACCGGGTCAAGAACAACCTGCAGATAATCTCCACCCTGCTGGACCTGCAGGCCGAATCCGTGCGGGATGAGGGGGCGCTATGCGCCTTCCGGGAGAGCCAAGACCGTATCAGGGCCATGGCGCTGGTGCACGAGAAGCTCTACCGGACCGAGGACCTCTCCTTCATTGATTTTTCGGGGTACATCGAGAGCCTGACCGCCCATCTCTACAACAGTTATGCCATCGATTTCGGGCGCGTCTCCTTCTCCATTGACGCGGGTAACGTCTGCCTGAGTATCGATCAGGCCATTCCCTGCGGGTTGATCATCAGCGAACTGGTCTCCAATTCCCTGAAGTACGCTTTTCCCGGAAGCGCGGCGGGGAATATCAGCGTCAGCATTCGCGAACAAGGGGACGGCATGGTCTCGTTGACGGTTGCCGACAGCGGTGTCGGCCTGCCCGTCAACCTGGATTTCACCGCCAGCGAGACCCTGGGGCTGCAACTGGTCAGGATGCTGGTCAAACAGCTCAGGGGAGAGATTGCTCTGGACAGTTCCGGTGGTGCCCGGTTTAGCATCCGCTTTCCGATGAGTCCCGCTGGATGAGAGGGAACGGGCGAGCCGCGGGCGGAACAGCCATGGCGTGGTCCGCAACGCCGGGATCGTGTTATCTGTGCCATGCTATTGGTACTATGCTGCGAAGGGTGTGCGCGAACGGCGCTTGAAGCTGGGGCGCACTGGAGGGGGGAGGATGGCTGACATGGAACCGGCAACGCACAGGAACAGGATACTGATCGTCGAGGACGAGCTGATCATCGCCAGGGGTATCCAGAAGCGTCTGCAGGGCATGGGATACGACGTGATCGATATCGTCCCTTCTGGTGAGGAGGCGATTCAGAGCGCAACGGAGAATCCTCCGGACCTGGTTCTCATGGATATCAACCTCCAGGGGAGCATGGACGGAATCCAGGCGGCGGAGAGCATTCGTTCCCGGCTGGACCTTCCGGTGATCTACCTCACCGCCTATACGGACGCCGAGTCCCTGGGGCGGGCCAAGGTGACGGAGCCGTTCGGTTACATCGTCAAGCCGTTTCAGGACCATACCCTGCAGTCGGCCATCGAGATGGCCCTCTACAAGCACCGCATGGAGAGCCGGCTTAAGAAAAGCGAGCAGTGGCTGGCCACCACCCTGCGCAGCATCGGAGACGCGGTGGTCACCACGGATGTGTCCGGACTGGTCAGCTACGTGAATCCCGTGGCGGAAGAACTGATTGGCCTCACACAGGAAGTGGCGCTGGGAAGGCCGTTGGAGGAACTGTTCCGCTACCGGAGCGAAATCAGTATGTTGACCGCGGAGGAGATAGTCGGCAGGGTGGTCGGTGCGGGGGAGACGGTGGTGCTGCCGGTCGATAGCGTGCTGATGACCGAATCGGGGAAAACGGTTCCCATCGAGGCCAGGCTAACCCCCATCTCGGGCGGCAGGGAGGATATCCTGGGCATGGTACTGGTCATGCTCGACGTTACCGCTCAGCGCAGGACCGAGCAGGCGCTCAGGCGCTCGGAGCGGATCCTGACGCTGAAAAACCAGATCGCCAACATATTCCTGGCCACTCCCGATGAGCAGATGTTCTCCCAGGTGCTGTCGGTAATCCGTGATGCCATCGACTGCGCCCATGCCCTGTTCGGCTACATCGACGAAGATGGCGCCCTGGTGGTTCCCACTCTGATGGGGGCGGTGTGGCAGGAGTGCCTGATTCCGGACAAGACGATCCGTTTTTCCTCCGACAGCTGGTCCGGACTGTGGGGCCGTGCCCTGCGGGAGCAGGTCTCGTGTTGCGGTGACGGCCCCTTCTCGGTGCCGCAGGGGCACATCGACATCGATAATTTTCTCGCGATTCCGGTTGTGTACCGCGGGGCCAGCATCGGCCTGATCGCCTTGGCGAACAAGCCGGGAGGGTTCGGCGATGGCGAGCGGGAGCTGCTTGAGATCATCGCCGACCGCATCTCCCCGATTCTGCAGGCGCGCCTGGAGCGCGACCGGCTGGAGCGGAAACGCGGGGAGGCCGCCGAAGCCCTTGCCACGGAGAAGGAGCGTCTGGCGGTGACGCTGCGTTCCATTGGTGACGGGGTGATCACCACCGATACCAGCGGGATGGTGGTGTTGCTCAACAGGGCCGCCGAGGAGATGACCGGCTGGACGCAGGAAGAGGCGGCGGGAAAGCCGTTTCAGGATGTGTTCCGGATCATCAACGAAAAGAGCCGGGAATGCTGTCCCAGCCCGGTGGAGCAGGTGCTTGCCGACGGGGTGGTGGTGGAGCTTGCCAACCACACCCTCCTGATCGCCAGGGACGGCGGAGAGCGGGTCATCGCCGACAGCGGCGCGCCGATTCGTGACCGACAGAGCCGGCTGGTGGGGGTCGTGCTGGTGTTCCGCGACATCACCGAGAAGAAGAAGATGGAGGAGGAGCTCTTCAATGCCCGTAAGCTGGACTCCATCGGACTCCTGGCCGGTGGCATTGCCCACGACTTCAACAACCTGCTCACCTCCATACTGGGCAATATCTCCCTCACCAGGATGCAGGTCGGCGAGGGGGACAGGCTGAGGCGAAACCTGGATGAGGCGGAAAAGGCCTCTTTGCGGGCCAAGGACCTGACCCAGCAGCTGCTGACCTTCTCCCGTGGCGGAGCACCGGTGCGCAAGACCGTTTCCCTGACCGCCATCATCAGGGACTCTGCCACCTTCACCCTGTCCGGTTCCCGGACCACCTGCCGATTCCAGATCCCCGACGACCTGTACCCGGTGGATGTTGACGAGGGGCAGTTCAGCCAGGTGATCAACAACCTGGTGCTCAACGCCGATCAGGCCATGCCCGCCGGGGGGGAGATCGAGATCGTCTGCGCCAATGTCACCCTGGCCAGGGAGTCCCATCTGCCGCTACCGGCGGGCGCCTATGTGCGTATCAGCGTCAGGGACCGGGGGGAGGGGATTCCGGAGGAGCTCGTCCCCCGCATCTTCGATCCCTACTTCACCACAAAGAAGGAGGGCAAGGGGCTGGGGCTGGCAACGGTCTACTCCATCATTAGGAATCACGACGGTCATATCAGTGTCAGCTCATCCCCGGGACAGGGGACCGCGTTCACCATCCATCTCCCCGCCACCGTCAGCGGCATGGTGGCGGCGGCTCCCGTGGAGACGTCGACCACACCCGGCAAAGGGCGTATCCTGGTCATGGATGACGAGGAGAGTATTCGTGAGGTGGCTGGCGAGATGCTCTCCTATCTGGGGTATGAGGTGGTCTTTGCCCGTGACGGCGCCGAGGCGGTGGAGTTGTACCGTGTGGCGCAGGAGGGGGAGCACACCTTTTCGGCCCTGCTGATGGATCTGACCATTCCGGGAGGCATGGGGGGGAAGGATGCCATCGCCCTGTTGCGGGAGATGGATCAATCGGTTGTGGCGGTGGTTTCCAGCGGCTATTCCAACGACCCGATCATGGCCGATTACCGGGCATACGGCTTCAGCGGGGTGATCACCAAGCCGTACCGGCTGACCGAGCTGAAGCGGGTGCTGGATGGGGTCATCGCCCGGCAGGAAAATACGGGGGACGCGGCATGAAAAAACGCCCCGTTTCCGTGGCGGAAGCGGGGCGTTGAAGCTGGGGGGTAGCGCGCTTATTCCGCTTCGATCAACGTGGCGCTGGTGATGTAAACCGGCTCCAGCGGAACATCGCCGTGGCCGTTTTTATTGCCGGTCTTGACGGCGCGGATCTGGTCAACCACATCCATCCCCTCCAGAACCTGGCCGAAGACGCAGTAGCCAAAGCGGTCGGGCTGCTTGCCCTGGTGGTCCAGGAAGGCGTTGTCAACGGTGTTGATGAAGAACTGCGAGGTGGCGGAATCCACGATGGCGGTGCGGGCCATGGCCAGGGTGCCCCGTTTGTTGGAGAGCTTGTTGGTTGCCTCGTTCTTGATGGCGAACTTGGGCTTCTTCTGTTCCATGGCCTCGTTCAGGCCACCCCCCTGAATCATGAAATCCTTGATCACCCGGTGAAAGATCAGTCCGTCGTAGAAGCCGTCCTTGACGTAGCCGAGGAAGTTCTTGACGGTGATGGGCGCTTTTTCCTTGAACAGTTCGACGGTAATGGACCCCATGGATGTTTCCAGCAGGACCCGCGGATTTTGTTCTGACATATGAAACCTCCGGTGCGTTGTGGTGCTCTGGTGCTGTCGCTCGATTGCGCGAATCCGTTATGTAGCACAGAGCTGGCCAAACCGGAACCCTTTTCAGCGCATCCGCGAGTGAAAAGGGGACTCAGGGCATGAGCAGCTGGATCGTGTCGGCGGGAAGCATGATGAAGAAGCTGGTCCCCGTAGTCTCGTCGGTGGTGAATCCCACCTCTCCCCCCAGAGCCTGCTCTCCGAACAGTTTCATGCTGTAGGTCCCCATTCCCCTGCCCGGTCCCTCCCTGGTGCTGAAGGAGCGCTTGAAGATCTGCAAGGCGATCTCATCCGGTATCATGCCTGGGTTGTGCACTACGAAACAGGGCCTCTGGTCGCGCGACTCGTACCAGAGCCTCACGTGGTCGCCCAGGGATGTTGCCTCCAGGGCGTTCTTGACCATGTTGGCCAGGATGCGCGTCAGCAGGGGCGGACTGGTGAGCAGGCAGCTGGCCGTCTCCGTGGCCTCTATGTGCAGGCGGTACGCCATGTCGGGCGGGTAGCCGGTGAACAGCGACCTGACCCCCTCCAGGATGTCGGTGTTGGTGGTCGGTTCCAGGGTTACTTTCAGCTCCCCCTGTTCTGCCTGCAGGATCAGGCGCTGGGTTTGGATCTCCTGGTTGATACGTTCCGAGATGCTGACGATGTTCTGGGCGATCAGGGAGGCGTCCTGGGGTCGGCGCAGCAGCAGTTCGCTCCATCCCTGCAGGCCGGTGATGACGTTGCTCAGGTCGTGGAGAAAGACCATCTCCAGCACGTCGCGCCGCTTTTCGGCGTTGATGTCGTGCAGGACGAAGATGGTCAGGCAGCTGTCTTCCAGCCTGAGCGGGGTGGCGCGCACGCTGAACTCGTGGGCCTCCAGGCGATCACCCCGGGAGACCGTCATCAGGCATTCCCTGCTGCACGGCTCGTTGGACGCCTGGCTCGCCAGGATGGCGATGGCCGCGCCGCAGGTCGTGCAGCAGCGTGATGTGCCGCATCCGCCGGGTGCATCCTGGCTGTGCACGCAGTGAAAGGCCTCTCCCGGTCGCATGCCCATGATCGACTGCGGCTCTTTGATGTCCAGCGCGCGCAGGGTTTCCGGATTGGCGGCCAGGATCTGGCGTTGTTCGTTGAGCACCAGGACGTACCCCTCCACCGAGTCCAGGATGATCTGGGTGATCGGGTTGTGCAGGCAGCAGTCGGCCATGCTGCGGACCTGTTTCTCCGGGGCGCGTTCTGCCGGCGCAAACCAGCTGCCGGAGGGGGGGAGTTGCGGGGAATCCTGAGTGCCAGCCATGTGCCTTCTCCCGGTTGATCGTTGTGGGTGCAGTCTCAAAAATAGCACAGGCGCCCAGGTCGTCAAGGCATTGGAATTGTCTGGAGTGACGCCGGAGAATGGGGTAGTATGCCACGCTTCAAGGAGGCGCGGCATGACGGATCAGGAAACCTGGACCACTCTCAGGATTCTCACCTGGACCAAGGAGTACTTTGGCGCCCGGGGAATAGAAAATGCCCGGCTGGAGGCCGAGTGGCTGCTCTGCGCCGCCACCGGCCTGGACCGGGTCGGGCTGTACCTCAACTACGACAAGCCGTTGAACCGCGAGGAACTGTCCGCCTTTCGCCAGATGGTGGCCCGCCGGGCGCGGCGGGAGCCTCTGCAGCACATCCTCGGCAGTCAGGAGTTCTGCGGCCTGGAGTTCGCGGTTTCGCCGGATGTGCTCATCCCGCGCCACGATACGGAGACCCTGGTGGAAGAGGCGCTCAGGCGGGCGCCTCTGGCGCGTACGGTTCTGGACATCGGCACCGGCAGCGGCTGCATCGCCGTCAGCCTGGCAAGGCGCCTGCCAGGTGCCCGGATCGTGGCGAGCGACATCTCTGCCGTGGCGCTGGAAATGGCCCGCGCTAACGCCCGGGCCAATGGGGTGGATGTGGAATTCCTGCACGGCTCGCTGCTGGAGCCGGTTGCCGGGCGTTGCTTCGACCTGATCGTCTCCAACCCTCCCTACATTCCCAGCGCGGATATCCAACTGCTGGAGCCGGAGGTGCGGGACGGCGATCCACGGCTGGCCCTGGACGGCGGGCCGGACGGACTGGACATCTATCGACGCCTGATCCCGGCCAGCCTGGAGCATCTGGAACCGGGCGGCTGGCTGCTGCTGGAGGTGGGCATGGGGCAGGCGCAGGACGTGGCGGAGATGTTCCCCCTGGCTGACGGGTATGGCCAGGTCGTTAGCTCCCCCGATCCCGGGGGGATTGAGCGGGTGGTGGGAGCGGCACGAAAGGTGGAATTGACATGACGTTTGACGAGGCACGGCGCGTTCTGGACGAGGCAGACCTGCTGATGGGTGAGGAAGAAATCCAGGGGGCCATCGGTCGCATGGCGGGCGAGATCACGGGGCGGTTGGCCGGCTCCAACCCGGTGGTACTTTGCATCATGAACGGCGGCCTGATCTTCAGTGGCCAGCTTTTGCCCCGGCTGCACTTTCCCCTGGAGTTGGATTACGTCCATGCCACCCGTTACGGACAGGCCACCTGGGGTGACCGGCTGAACTGGCACCGTAGGCCGCACCTGAACCTGGTCGGCAGGACGGTGCTGCTTCTGGACGATATCCTGGACGAGGGGATCACCCTGGCCGCCATCATCGAGTACTGCCGCGGGATGGGGGCGCTTGAGGTGCTGACGGCGGTGCTGGTGGAGAAGCTGCACAGCCGCAAGGTGACTCCCGGCATACGGGCCGATTTCACCGGCCTGGAAATCGGCGATCGTTTCCTGTTCGGATACGGCCTGGACTACAAGGGGTACTGGCGCAACGCGCCCGGAATTTTTGCGGTGAAAGGGATGTGAGGCAGTGAAACGGTTCTTCCGCTTCGAGCGCTACAATACCAGCTTTCGTCAGGAAACTCTGGCCGGGGTGACCACCTTCCTGACCATGGCCTACATTATCATCGTCAACCCGGCCATCATGGAGAACGCCGGCATCCCCCGGGGAGCGTCGATCACCGCCACCATCCTGGCAGCTGTCATCGGTACGGTGATCATGGCGCTCTGGGCGCGGCGCCCCTTTGCCATCGCCCCCTACATGGGGGAGAACGCCTTCATCGCCTTCGTGGTGGTCAAGGTGATGGGCTACAGCTGGCAGGCTGCCCTAGGGGGGGTGTTCATCGCCGGCGCGCTCTTCACCTTGCTGACCCTGTTCGGCATCCGCGGCTGGCTGGCCGAGTCCATCCCCCTGTCCCTCAAGGCCGGCTTTGCCGTGGGGATCGGCCTGTTTCTGACCTTCATCGGCCTGAACGAGACCGGCCTGGTGGTGTTGGGGGTTCCGGGAGCGCCGGTCAGGCTGGGTAATCTGGGGGAGCCCTCCTGCCTGCTGGCGGTGGCCGGTTTCCTGCTGGTGACGGCGCTCATGGCCCTCCGGGTGCGCGGCGCCCTTTTGATCGGCATCATGGCCGCCACCCTGGGCTCCATAAGCCTGGGGCTTACCCCCCTGCCGGACAGCATTGCCAGCCTTCCTCCGTCACTGGAGCCGATCCTGTTCAAGCTGGACATCGCCGGCGCGCTCTCGGTTTCGTTCCTGCCGGTGGTGGCGGTGATCTTCATCATGGCCTTCCTGGATACGGTGGGCACCCTGATCGGACTCTCCATGCGTGCCGACCTGCTGGACGAGAACGGCAACCTGCCGGAGATCGAGCGCCCCATGTTGGCCGACTCCCTGGCCACCATGGCCGCCCCGCTCCTGGGTACCTCCACTACCGGCGCCTACATCGAGTCGGCCGCCGGTATCGAGGAGGGGGGGCGCACCGGTTTCTCGGCCCTGGTTGTGGCGCTCCTCTTCCTGCTGTCGCTGTTCTTCGCCCCGCTCTTCACCATCGTCCCTCCCCACGCCTATGGCATCGCCCTGGTAGTGATCGGTTCCTTCATGATCCGCCCCATCACCCGCATCGATTTCGACGATGTGACCGAGTTGGTGCCTGCCTTCCTGACCATCTGCCTGATGGCGTTCACCTACAATATCGGGGTGGGGATGACCGCGGGGATGATCACCCATGTCCTGCTCAAGCTGTTCACCGGCAGGGGGGGCGAGGTCAAGCCGGGCATGTGGGTGCTGGCGCTTCTGTCGATGCTCTTGTTCGTCTGCCTGCCCAAGCTCTGAACGGATCGGTCCGTACCGCTTTACAGCCCGCTCCTGAGAGAAGAGGGGTGAGGGGAGTCGGCCGGGCCATTGGCGGGAAACAGGACGCGGAAGACACTCCCTCGTCCCTGCCTGTTCTCCAGCAAGATCGCCCCCCCATGCATCTTCACGATCCCCTGGACCGCCGACAACCCCAGCCCGCGGCCCATGAACTTGGTCGTGAAGAACGGCTCGAAGAGCCGCACCTCGGTTTCTCGAGTCATGCCGCAGCCGCTGTCCGCCACCTCCAGATAGACAAACCTGCCTGCTGGCGGCTTGTCTTCGATCCTGCTCTGCGCCAGGTAGCTGTCATCGCACTCCCGTACGCCGGTTGTGATGGCTATGGACCCCGGTGCATCCCCCACCGCTTCCACCCCGTTGGCCAGCAGGTTCATGACCACCTGCTCGATCCGGCTCCGGTCTCCCCTGATACGGGGGATGCCGTCCGAGATGCTGATGGTGAGTGTGACGTTTTCCGGCAGCGAGCCGCGCAGGAGCGCCTCGTTGTGCCGGAGGAGATCGTTGAGGTCGATGCTGTCCGCTATGACCGGCATCTTGCCGGTGTAATCAAGAATCTGTCCGATGAGTTTGGCTGCCTGCTGGCATGCAGCCTGGGCGGATTCGATGTTGCCTCGGGTGGGTGAGTCAGGGAGAAGCCGCCGTCGGACCAGGTCCAGATTGCCGATGATGACCGTGAGGAGGTTGTTGAAGTCGTGGGCGATGCCGCCGGCCAGAATCCCCAGGCTCTCCAGTTTCTGGGAGTGCAGCAGTCGTCGCTCCATCGCCAGGCGCTCGGCCTCCATGGCTCTCAGTTCCGTGACATCGCGGAAGATGGTCAGCTTGACGGTTCGGCCGGATTGTCTCAGCGGGGTCTCGATGATGTCGTAGGTTTTGCCGCTCTTGGGAAAAAACTGCTCACGCCGCACGGTTGCGCCTGCTTGCACCTCCCGGAGACGGCAGTCGAGACAGGGGGACGTGCGGTCATCCAGATAGTCATGACAGATGCGCCCCCTCCAGTCGCCGAAGTCCCGGGCAAGGGCGTCGTTGCCGTACAGTATGGTGTGGTTCGAGTCAGAAATGTAGATGTCGTCCTGCATGGCCTCGAAGATGGCGACCAGGTTGTCCCGCTCGTTGCGCAGGTTCTCTCGGGATTCGTTCAGTTCGCTGGTCCGCTGGGACAGTTCCGCAAGCGACGCCCTGAGACGGCGGTTCAGTAACAGCGACCTGAACGCGAACAGCGCGATCAGGGAAGCCGCGACGGTGATGGCCAGCAGATGCGTGCGGTAGTGGGTGATAACCTGACCGAGTGTGATCCTGCCCATGTCCCGGTAGGGCCCCAGGCGGAGCTCCCTCAACAGCTCATGGACAGCGGAGTAATCCGCCGGAATGGTCCAGCCGCTTCCTCCCGAGGCCAGCGCCGTCGGGTCGTCCGGCCGCATGGTCATCAGGGCGATCGCGACCCGCCGGGACAGTTCGTCGTTTGTGCCGCTGACAACGGCGAAGGGCCATTCCGGGTAGAGGCGCGTGGAGAGCAGAAAGGGGTAACCTCTGACCGGACGCGCGGGCGGGATGACCCGGATGGAGCGCAGGTCCATCTTTCCCTGGGCAGCCATGGTTTCCAGCTGGCTGCTGCGGATGGTTCCGGCGTCGCTGGTTCCGGAGACGACGTCCCGCACTACCGCGTCATGGGTGCCGGCAAATCGAAGGTTCGCGAAATCCCGCTCCGGCTTCAGCCGGGCGCCATGCAGTTCCCGCCTGGCGCAAAGCCACCCTCCCAGTGATTCCGAGTCCACGGCTGAGAATTTCTTGCCCTTCAGGTCGGACAGGGTCCGGATGTCTTTCCGGTCGGCGCGGGTGAAGATGACGCCGCCGTACACTCCCTGGGGGCCGTTGAGGGAGGGGAGTTGGAAACCGGCGATGCGGTACGCCTTGCCGCTGAATTCCAGCTGGGCGTACTGCACCGGGTTGGTGATGATGAACTGTACCTCTTCCGATGCGACCTTTTGCGCAACCTGACCGAAGTCGAGGGGGACGATCTCGAACCTGCTCCCCCCCAGGTGGTGTTCCAGGTACGTGGCGGTCGGTTTCCAGCGCCTGATGCACTCCTCCCTCCCCCGGTTGGCCAGGGCGCCGATGCGTATGGGTAAGGCGACGCTGGTCGCGGTGGGGGCGGGATAGATCTCGTGGGCCTGAAGGGGGGAGAGGGTGAGTCCCAGCAGCAGGGGTGACAGCAGAAGCAGCAGGAACGGTCTCTCTCCTGGCCGGGGAGGTAAGCCTGCGCAGAGCGCAGCCACGAGGGTGGCTGAAACAGCGCTGAGCAGCGCTGCGAGCGTTGGAAGCGAAGCTCTTCTCCTCACCTCTTTCTCCTTTCAGCGGATGCGGCCTGCCCTGCTATTTCCTGACGAACTCCACCTCCAGTTGGATGGCCACCTCTTCTCCCACCACCACGCCGCCGTTGTCCATGCTCTTGTTCCAGGTGATGCCGAAGTCCCTGCGGTTGATGGTTGTCGTTGCCGAAGCGCCGCGCCTGATCTGGCCCCAAGGGTCCCGCACCTCGGGTGTCAGGCCGTCAACACGCAGCACCACCGGTCTGGTAACCCCCTTGATGGTCAGGTTGCCGGTTACGCTGAGCTTGCCCGGTCCGGCCTTCTCCACCCTGGTGGAGACGAAGGTCATGGCGGGAAATTTCGTCACATCGAAGAAGTCAGGGCTGCGCAGGTGGTCGTCCCGCTTGTTGACACCGGTGTTGATGGAAGCAACGTCGATGCTGACCTCGACCCGTGATTTCGTGATGTCCCTGTCATCCAGGTGCAGGGTGGCGCTGATCTTCTCGAAGTTGCCCCTGACATTGCTGATCATCAGGTGCTTGACCTTGAACTGGGCAGCGCTGTGGTCCGGGTCCAGGTTCCAGGTGGAGGCCAGGGCCGAAAGCGGCAGGGCCAGAAGCAGCAGGGTTACGAGAGAGATAAACCGTTTCATGACATCCTCCTTGCGGGTGATATGACCTGTTACGGGATATTCAAATAGTCGAGGACCTGGGCTGGGTGTTGTTCAGCCTTGGCGACTTTGGGCCACTGCTTTTTCACGATTCCGTCGGCATCGATCACCACCGTGGAGCGAATGATGCCGACGGTTTTCCTGCCGCAGGCCACCTTCTCCCCGAAAGCGCCATAGGCCTGCATCATGGTGGTCTCCGGGTCGGATAGCAGCACGAAGGGGAGCCCGAAGGCGCTGATGAACTTGTTGTGGGACGCGATACTGTCCTTGCTCACGCCCAGCAGAACGATATTGTTAGCGTCAAGTTTCCCGTGGTTGTCCCGGAAACCGCAGGCCTCCTTGGTGCAGCCGGGGGTGTTGTCCTTGGGGTAGAAATAGATGACGACCGTTTTCCCGGCGTACTCGCTCAGGCTGTGCTGTTTGCCGTCGCTCCCCTCCAGGGTGAAGTCAGGGGCTTTTTTTCCTTCCAATGACATGATCTGCCTCCTTGAGGTAAATTGAATTCAACAGGACCAATTGGGTCTACTTTAGCATCAAAACCTTGCAGGTCAACCTAAAAATTTTCACCACGCCCGCTTTTTATCGCAGCTGGTATACTTCCTGTCATGACAAGGCAACCAATTCACGGGGAAAGGAGAAGTCTGATGCGGAAGAATACTCTGGCGTGTGCCGCGGCCGTTATCGGGACGCTGGCGCTGTTGTCGCTCCCGGTCCTGACCACCGCCGCCAAAGCTAAACCGGCCAATGACGGACGGGCGCAGTGCTACGAATGCCATGAAGAGGTCAAGGCTCTCAAGGAGGGGTCACGCCATGCCTCCCTTTCCTGTGCGACCTGCCATGGCAAAATGGATGAACACATGAACGATCCCGAGAGCAGCAGGCCGGTGACGGTCATCGATCAGGCCCTCTGCGCCAGGTGCCACAAACAGCAGTACGGCAGCTTTGTCACGGTGAATTACGAGGCCCATGCCCGCAGGGAAAAGGGCATCCCCACCGGCCGCTCCCCCATGCAGGACAAGCTCCTGGCCGGCCACGGTTTCACCTTCGAACATGCCGAACCCCGCGGCCATGCCTTCATGGTCACGGACCAGTTCATCGTGGACCGCTTCCAGGGGGGGCGCTTCCAGTACAGGGATGGCTGGAAGGGGGTGGACAGGACCGGCAAGACCTGGGACGTGCTGACCGACACCGGCAGGAAGCTGCCCGAGACCGCCATGGCGGGTAACCCCACCTGCATCCAGTGCAAGAGCTCCGACCATATTCTCAGGTGGAAATTCCTGGGGGACAGGGATCCCAAGGCGAAATGGGACCGCGGATCGGATGTCGTGGCGATTGCCAAGGATACCAACAACCCCATGGGCTGCATCCACTGCCACGACCCCCACGGCACTCAGCCGCGCGTGGTGCGTGACGCACTGATCCAGGCCATTGAAAAGGAGCCTGCAACGAACATCTTCGCCAGAAACGGCAGGACCGATCTGAGGATGATCTCCTTCAGGGATGGTTTCCGCAAGATCGGCGTCATGGAGAAGGTCGACTCGCGCATGATGTGCGCCCAGTGCCACGTTGAGTACAACTGCAATGCCGGCAACCAGTGGAGCGACGGCGCGAAGGTGGGATTCGACGACCGCCGCACCAACCACTTCCCCTTGCGGAACTCGCTGCAGCTCCTCAAACACTACAGGGAGCTCGACTTCTACGACTTCAAGCACGCCATAACCGGCGCCCGTCTGGTCAAGTTCCAGCACCCCGAGGCCGAGACCTATGCCGGCAGCGTGCACGACAGGGCCGGCGTTCAGTGCCACCAGTGCCACATGCCACAGCAGAAAGGGAAAAACGGCAAGTCCTTCTCCAACCATGGCGTGATCCGTCCCAAAAACCACGTCAGAGAGTCCTGCCTGGGATGTCATCCCGACAGTACCGTTGAGCGCAAGCTCTACCAGATCGAGGCGGTGCGGAATTACATCAGCGGCAAGATGCGCAAGTCGGAGTACTGGCTGGGGCAGCTGATCGACAGCTATGTCGCTGCCCAGCGCATGGGGGTTACGGAGAGCGTGCTGGCCCAGGCGCGGGAGAAGCACGAGGAGGCCCATGTATTGTGGGAGTACTGGACCGCCGAGAACTCGGACGGCTTCCACAATCCCGACCTTGCCCGCGAAAGCCTGGCCGGCTCCATAGCCGCCTCCAAGGCCGGGGTCAGGATCCTGAACGACGCCATGCAGGTGGCCAGGAAGGGTGATGGGAAGTAGCCGGCCAAGCCGCTGCTGAAAATCCACAGGCCCCGTTCCGAAAGGTTCGGGGCCTGTGGGTTTCCGGCCGCGGCACGCGCCCGCCATCTCAAGGAAGTATTGTACTGTCCTGGTCGACTTATGGGGCGAGCCTGAACTGCCCGACCTGCTCCTGCAGTTCGTGGGCCAGGTCCATCAGCTGACGGGCCGCGGCAACGGAATTCTGGACCTCCTGGACGGTCTTCTGGGCGATGGTGGTGATCTGGTTGATGTTGCCGCTGATCTCGCCGGTGGTTGTGGTCTGCTCCTCGGCGGCAATGGCCACCTGGCTGATTTGGGAGGTGATGGCGCTGGCGTGCCGGAGGATTTCCTGCAGCGCCTCACCCGACCGGGCGGCCTCTTCGGTTCCCCTGCCCACCTGCGCGACCCCCTCTTCCATGGAGCGGGCCGCATCCTGGATGTTGCCCTGGATGGAGCCGATCATGCCGGCGATCTCTCTGGTCGCCCTGCTGGTCCTCTCCGCCAGGGCGCGAACCTCGTCGGCGACAACGGCAAAGCCGCGCCCCTGCTCACCGGCCCTGGCCGCCTCGATGGCCGCGTTCAAGGCCAGCAGGTTGGTCTGGTCGGCGATCTCGTCGATGGCGCCGATGATCGTGCCGATCTGGTCGGAGCTGGCCCCCAACTCCTTCACCGTTGCGGCTGATTTCATCACCAGTTCCGCGATGCTGTCCATCATCTGGACCGTCTGGCGGACAACCCCCTCCGCGCTTCGGGCTGTTCCCTCTGTCTCCCTGACGCTTGCGGCGGTGCTGTCGCAGTTGCCGGCGATCTCCTGGGAGGTGGCGGCCATCTCCTCCGCCGCCGTGGCCACCGCCACTGCCTGGGCCGCCACCGCGTCCACGCCGTTGGACATGCTGGCGGAGTTTGCGTGAACCTGGTGGGCCGCGGCGACGACGTTGTCGGAGGCATGGCGGACGCTACCCAGAAGCAGCCTGAGACGTTCCACCATGCGGTTCATGTCATCGGCCAGCATGCCCAACTCATCGTCCGATGTCTTGCTGATCAGGACTCCCAGATCGCCGTCGGCGATCTGGTGCAGGTGGCTGGCCAGCCGCTCGATCCCCCGGGAGATGTACCAGGCCACCCAGAAGGCGACGGCTGTGCCGGCCATGAACACGCCCAGGCCGATGAACAGGCAGCCCAGGAGGGTCCTGCGCAGGGTCGCATTGATCTCGTCGATGCTGATGTCGATGCCGATGGCGTAGGATGCTCCGTCGGCCAGGCGTGATGGGAGAAACACCGAACGGAAGGTCCCCCACTTGTCGGTGTACTGTTCATAAACGGTTTTGTTCTCAGCCAGTGCCTTCTTGAGCCCCGTTGAAGCGTCACTGTACGGTTCAAACAGGGTGGTCAGCTCCCCCTTTTCCAGCTCCTCCTTCGTATAGCTGGAGAGGGTGAAGGCGACCCCTCCATCCTTCATCACCACCGTATAGGCGTAGTTGATCCCGCTCTGGTTCACCATGGCCGACAGGTCGTCCAGTTCCCTCCTGAATTCGGAAGGGGGGATGGTTTCCCCCCGGCCCAGCCGTTCATGAAAACGGTCCATGGCCAGTTTCAGCCCCTGGGCGCTGGCCAGCAGTCTGCCGTCGATGCCCCGTAGTACCGTTTTTTTCTGGTTCGCGTAGTTGTAGCAGGTGAAGGCGGTGATGGTGAGGATATTCAGGACGGTGATGGCCAGGAACAGCTTGTGGAGCAGCTTCATTCTGGTGAAGAGTCGTGCGGTTGACATCGATAGTTTCCTTTCTGTACCCAGGTTGATGTATCGATTGTTGCGCATGTGTGTCGTTGGCCTGTCTTCTCCGTCAATCGCAGCCACAGAAGACATCGCTGCCTCAGATATCCCTGGCGTCTGTGGGCTGCTGCCTGCCTGCCGCCGCCGGATAGGTTCCGTTTTTCAGGAGGGGCTGTAGTGTTTCCGCAGGCAGCGGTTTGCTAAAGTAGTACCCCTGTACCTCCTGGCAGTTGCGCTCTTCCAGGAAGTGCAGCTGCTCCTGTCTCTCGACCCCCTCCGCCACCAGGCCAAGCCCCATGTTGTGCCCCAGGTTGATAATGGTAGCCACGAGGGTCTCGTCACTTTTGTTTCCGGGAATGCCGCTGACAAAACTCTTGTCAATCTTCAGGATGTCTGCCGGGAGGCGTTTCAGAAGGGAGAGGGAGGAGTAGCCGGTACCGAAATCATCGATGGCGATGGAGATGCCCATCTCCTTCAGTTCGTTGAGCAGGCTGATGGCCCTCTCCGGGTTGAGCATGATGACGCTCTCGGTGATCTCAAGTTCAAGGCAGGATGGCTGGAGACCGGTCTCCCTCAAGATTCCCCGGATGGTGTCGGGCAGGTTGTCGTGTGTGAACTGCCGACACGAGATGTTGACCGAGATCCTCATCTGCGCAAACCCGGCCTCCTGCCAGGCTCTGGCCTGTGTGCAGGTGTTCCTGAGTACCCACTCGCCAATCGGTATGATCAGCCCGGTCTCCTCGGCCAGCGGGATGAATGCGTCGGGCAGAATCAGCCCCTTCTGCGGCTGCTGCCAGCGAATCAGTGCCTCCACCCCCACGATCCTGCCGGTTGTCGTGTTGACCCGCGGCTGGTAGTGGAGCAGGAATTCATTCCGTGCCAGGGCATGCCTCAAGCCGGTCTCCATGGAGAGACGCTCGCTGACCCGGGAGTTCATCTCCTCCGAAAAAAACTGGTAGGTGTTACGTCCCTCCTCCTTGGCGTGATACATGGCCGTATCGGCGTTCTTCAGCAGTTTCTCCGCCGTGTCGCCATCGTTCGGGTAGAGGGTTACGCCCATGCTGGCCGTGATAAACATCTCATGTTTTTCGAGGCGGAATGGCGCACTAAAGACGTGCAGTATCTTCTCGGCAACCAGGAGCGAGTCCGCCGGTGTTGCGATCTCATCGATGATGATGGTGAACTCGTCTCCACCCAGCCGGGAAATGGTGTCGGCTTTGCGGACGACTCCCCGCAGTCTGTCTGCCACCTCCTTGAGAAGCATGTCTCCGGTGTGATGGCCGAGGGTGTCATTGATGATTTTGAACCGGTCCAGATCCAGGTAGATCACAGCCAACATCTTCCCGGAACGTTCCTTCTTGTAGAGCCCCTGTCTGAGTCGATCGAAAAACAGCGTGCGATTTGGCAGCCCGGTCAGCGCATCGTGGTGCGCCATGTGCATCAGCTCTCCTTCGAAGCGCTTCCTCTCGGAAATGTCCCTGAGTACCATGCAGATCACCTGTTGCTCCCCATAGGAAACCAGGTTGGCGTTGAGATCGACCTCAACCATGCTGCCGTCCTCTGCTCTGACCGTGTGTTCTCCCAGGAAGCAGACCTTTTCCGAAAGTATCCGGTTGATACGCCAGTCAACCCCGGAGCGGTCGTCCTCCATAATGTCATACAATGTCAGCTGGGTGGCCTTGTCGGGGGCATAGTTCAGAAGCCTCTGAAAGGCGAGGTTCGCTTCCAGGATGCGCCTGCTGTCGATGTCTACGAGCAGAATGATATCCGATGCCTGGCTGATGACGGATCGGTATCTTTTTTCCGTGTCTTTGCGTTCCTTGCGGGAGGCGAGCAGCTTTGCGTACAGGATATAGCCGGTCAGGGAGGAAATCAGGCAGAACCCCAGGAAGCAGAAGAGGAAGTACTGGACCGCGTCCACCCCCTGGCTGTAGATCTTGCGCCGCATGTCGACCCGGGCGATGAGTGCCGGTTTGCCGTGGATGTCATTGATCAGGCCATACCCGGTGATGGTTTCACCGCTGCCGGGAATGACCGCGATAGGCCTGGTGGCCGAAAGGGGAGGCAGGATTGTCGCGCTTTTCGATGATTGTCGGGCTGCGTTAAGGGGGAGGATGGACAGGTTAAGGTGGTTTAGATCTGCCAGGCGCCTGATTTCGTCGGTTCCGAGGAATCGTCCCATGATCAGTGATCCGTGGATTGGTCCCTGATAGGAACTCGTCAGAACCGGTCGCGATACAAGCAGCAGCGGACCTTCCGGCAGCAGGAGCGCCCCGGACAGCACGCTGTCGCTGGATGTGTGGCGCACAAGCGGGCTGTTCGCCGTCAGCTGTTTCACCAGGGAGGGGGGCAGCGGTGATTCCGTGCCCGTACGAAGATCGAAGGCCTTCGCAAAGACGATAGCGCCTGAATTTCTGACATAGACGAGGATATTCAAGCGGAGCTTGGGGAAAATGGCGTCGTCAAGGTTTGACCTGCTGAAGGTTTTGTTTCCGTTGTCGATGAACGCGTAGGCCTCATCCCATCCGGCATAGTCGCTGGTGATCGTGTCTATCTGCCGGATGTCGTCGGCAATGGAGTTGAGAGCCCGTCTCACGTTTTCAGACGTGTAGTCCTGTTCAAGCTGGGAAAAGCTCTTGAGCAGGATCAGGTGGGAGGAGAGGTACAGAAACGAGGAAATACCTGCGATGAGCGCGACAAGCAGCAGGATTGCCTTGGTCTTTCTGCTCATTACGTCTCCTTGGGTGGAAGCGGGGTGTTTCCCGAACATCCAGGGGGATGGAATCCTGTTGCCGGCATGTCAGGGCGGAGCCAGCGAATGGTACGGTGAACACGAGTGGTGCTCCCGGACCGGGGCATTCATGGCCCGGCCCGGGCGTTGATGGACAGTAGATATCTTAGCGTGAATCGTGAAAAACGGAAGGGCGCAAGAAGATGGGGGGTTAACGTTTCGCGATCGGCCACCCCTGCTCGAAACCGGAGGGGAAGAAGTTCTCCTTCGTGCGGTTGTAGTAGCCGAACTGCAGGCGGGGAAACTCGCTCTTCAGGCGCTCCAGCAGCCGGTACATGCCGATGCCCCGGCCCGTCACCCCCATCTCGCGGTTGTAGTACTCCGGGTCGATGGACAGGTTGCGCAGCTGGAGCATGTCCACTCGCGTGTCGGCCACGAAGCGAAGCAGCGCCTCCACCTCCTCGGGAGCGTCGCTGACGCCGGGGGAGACCAGGTAGTTGATCATGGTGAAGCGGCCGGCCTGTTTGGCGATCCTGACCGATTCCAGCACGTTGTCGAAACAGTACCCCCGGGGACGGTAGTAGCGGTTGTAGAGATCCTCGCGCACCGAGTTCAGGGAGAAACGGAACGAGTCCATGCCGGCGTCGCACAGGAGCCGCACCTTGTCCGGAAGGGAGCCGTTGGAGTTGAAGTTCACCGTGCCGCGGGAGGTGGCCCGTTTCATGCGGCGGGTGGCTTCGGCGATGGTGTCGGCCTGGAGGATCGGGTCTCCCTCGCACCCCTGGCCGTAGGAGACGATGGCCTGCTCGGCCTGCTCCAGGTGCGGCACGGCGATCTGGCACAGCTCCTCCGGGGTGGGAACGAAGGTGATCCGCTCGTGGTTGGAGGGGCAGTAGTCTGACGGCTGCAGGCTGATGCACCCCAGGCAGGCGGAGTTGCAGACCGGCGAGGTGGGCAGCGGAGCCTCCCAGCGGCGGTAGAAGAGGTTCTTGGCGGCAAAGCAGTGGTAGTCCAGGGCGCAGCGGGCCAGTTGCTCCAGCAGTCGGTTGTCCGGCATCTCCCCTAGCATTGTGCGCACCAGCGGGTCCAGGGTGCGGTCGTCGTAGTTGCAGGGGTCCCAGTTCCGGTTGCTATCCACCCGGGTGGCTGCCACCACGAAGCACTCCTGCTCCTCGTCCCAGCCCACGGCGGTGTAAGACCAGAGCGGCAGGTGTTCCCTCTCTGTGGGATAGTCGCAGGCCGGCAGCAGGGTGCGCATGTAGCCAGGGGCCATGAAGGCGGCCACGGCCTGGATCTGCTGGGGCCCCCGTCTCCTCCCCCCGGGGACGCTCTCCAGGGTGATGAAGCTCTTTGTGCGCCGGTCCCAGGCTATGGGCGGCATGGCTGGCATGGTGAACAGCCGGCTGTCCTCGGGGAGCGGGATCAGTTCCATCTCCTCCGGCAGCACTGTCTGGTTTCCGTTCATGCCCGCCATGCAGAGTTCGGGGTGGTCGAAGATGTTCCCTTGCGGGTCGGCATAGAGCATCTTGGGCAATCGTCGTGACATGAAGCATCTCCTCGCAGTGAAATCTCAGCGGCACTTTACCCTGATTGCCCCATCATTTCAATTCGGATGTTCCGGGAGCTGAGGCAGAGGGGATGAGGGTGCTTCTTGCCGGCTCTTTGCCGTGGCTATTCTTGGATGATTCTGATACATGTGGTGACGGGAAGGGCTGATTCAAGTTGCGTTGGCCGCAAGGTTTTGGTGCTGTGTGGGACACCCCGTAATTCTATCTGCAGGCTGTACCAGGAGGAAATGATGAACGGAAGCGGTCAAAAAGGCCCGGATGAGAAATACTGCTCGGAGTGCGGGGCGATCATCAAGGCCAGGGCCGAGATCTGCCCCAAGTGCGGGGTGCGGCAGGCATCCCCCTTTGGCAGCCTGGGCGCGGTGGCGCCCAACGGCAAAAGCAAACTGGCGGCAATCCTGTTCGCCCTGTTCCTGGGTGGCTTCGGCATCCACAAGTTCTACCTGGGACGTAGCGGGGCGGGCATCCTCTATCTGCTCTTCTGCTGGACCTTCATCCCGGCGCTCCTGGGATTTATCGATGCCATACTCCTGCTGATCATGAGCGACGATGATTTCAACCGGAAGTACGGCGGGGTGTGATTTCCCGGATCGGAGGGACGTACATGGCGCTCTCAGCCACGGAAATAGCTGATCTGCGGACAGCCAGGAACCTGTTGGAGAATCCTGGGTTGGCCGCCCGCCTGAGCAGTCTGGTCGGCGCCCCCATCGAAGCCGGATTCAGGAGACTGCCCGAATCGCTGCATGGGGCAATCATTGCCGCTGCCCGCAAGTCCATCGAAAAGGCGCTGGCTGTCGCCCTATTGACCATGGACCGGGACGGATGCGGGGGGGAGGCGTCCAACTGGTGGCACAAGGTCGCGGTGGGGGCCACCGGCGCCACTGGAGGTGTATTCGGCCTGTCGGCCCTGGCGATCGAGCTGCCTGTCTCCACGGCGATCATGCTGCGTTCCATTGCTGACATCGCCCGCAGTCAGGGGGAGGATCTGCGCCACCCGGATGCCAGGCTCCAGTGCCTGCAGGTGCTGGCCCTGGGCGGACAGTCGAAGGGTGACGATCCGGCCGAGGCGGGCTATTTCGCGGCCAGGGCGGCCCTTGCCAAGGCGGTCTCGGAAGCTGCCGAGCACCTGGCCCGAAAGGGGCTGACCCGGAAGGGCGCTCCGGCCCTTGTCAGGCTGATCACCCAGGTAGCGGCGCGCTTTTCCGTCGTTGTCTCCCAGAAGGCGGCTGCCCAGGCGGTGCCGGTGCTGGGGGCCTTGGGTGGCGCGGCGATCAATGCCCTGTTCATCGATCACTTTCAGGATATGGGGCGCGGCCATTTCATCATCAGGAGGCTGGAGCGGATCCATGGCCACGAAGAGGTCCGCCGGATGTACGGGGAGCTGGGCTGAAGGGTGGCGCACGATGGGCGCGCCCGGGGATAAGAGGGGCTTGTCAGCCGGATGCGGGCCCAGCGACGGGTGGCCGCAGATCAAGAACGGAAGCTGTTTTCCGGAGCAGTTTTTCTGGGGCTCTGGCGGCTGCGAGACAATAGGTTGCGATCTGATTCCACTCCTGCCTGTTCCGGGGGAAAGCCCAGGACCGGAAACTGCACTGTCAGCGTTTCTGGGCAATACCAGAGGGGGGCGTGACGTCAGACAGACGTCACGCCCCCCTCTTTTTGAACAGATGGCTGTTTTTTCCTGCTATGCCGGGGTCAGGCGGCCGCCCATGTCCTGCAACTCCACGACAGCCTCCTTCCGTGACCTGGGTGGTTGCTCTCAGCCGAAGACCAGCATGGTTGCGGTCTGGTTGACATGGCCGATGAACTGCTCACCATAGGTGCCCAGGCCGGCGGTGGGGACGTCGCCTAACAGCGCTCCGTACTGATCGGTCAGGCCGTTCTGCTCCAGCTCCTGAATCCTCATGATGCAGTTGAAGCTGAGCACTCCCGAGAGCGGGCCGATCTTCTTCCGCGCCTGATCCAGCGCGGCGCGGGTATCGGCGATGATGTCGGTTGCTTCCAGCAGCGAGAGCTCCATCCCCTCCTTGATGCCGCAGTAGAAGAGCATGCTGCTCCCCTGGATGCGCTGCGGACTGCGCACGAAGGGGATGCCGTCCACGATCAGTCCCAGCGGGTTGTGCTTCAGGCGCCGGGAGGCCTCTTCCGTGGCGACTCCCAGGGCCTCGGCATAGGCCTGGGCTGCCGGTTTCCCGTTGAAGCTGATCACCTCGCGCGCCTCTTCACGGGCCTCGGTAACCAGCAGCTTGCGGTCAAGGGGAACAAAGCTCTGGGTCTTGACAAAGGTAAAGGGAATCAGCGGGCGCACGATGGCCAGCACCGCTGCGTTGGTGTAGGATGTGCCGTTGGCGTAGACGTGGGTCTCCCGGAACTGGAAGTCGTCTCCGGCCGAGCCGCCGATAAAGTTGACCATGGTCAGGTCGCCGATGCGGTCCATCAGCTCCTCTTCTCTCCGGCAGAGGCCGTCCACCAGCACGATGCCTATGTGGCGGGATGGGTCCAGGTCGTGGGAGGATATGCCATAGTGCTCCTGGAAGGCATTGAAGGCTTTGTTGACATCCATGCCGTTGCGCATGTCCTCCACCACCTGGATGCATACATCTCCGATGGCCTCCCGGGAAAAGGCCAGGGCTGAAATGGCGTTGTTCAGCATCCTCCCCGTGGTGAGTTCGCCGGCAGATGAGCAGCCGAAGACCGTGGCGTTGGGGAAGGCGCCGGCCATTGCCGCACTGACCGCCGTGCCCTCAAAGAACGGTGAGGCGAAGAAGATCAGCAGCACCGGTTCAAATCCGGCAAATGCGCCCGTGATCGTCTCTATTGCCCTGTCGAGCGCCTGGTTTTCCGCATATGCGTTACGTATCTTCATAAAGAAACTCCTTTTCGTCGAGAACGGGTTGGGGGCAGGGTGGACCGTTGCGAACCATCAGGAACAGGTCTTGATGATTCCCTCCAGGATGGAGATGATCCTGGGGTCGTCTTCCGATGTTTCCGTATACCTGTTGGGGTCGACCCCCTTGAGCATCAGCTTGGTCCTGACCACTCCGCTCAACTCCGGGTTGTTTCTGGTACGCTGCTCGATAATCGCGTCGATCATCTGTTTGATTTTTCCGGCCATGCCTGGACTCCTTTCTTGAGGCTGCCCACGGAAAAGCTGGAGCAGGTGGCGTGCCGTCGTCTTCGCCGCAAAGCCGTCTGTTCCGGGGAAGGCGAATTCGTTGTTATATGGATCAACTGTGAAGTAGCATAGCATATCTGGATTGTTTTTCCGGGCTGAGCACAGCAACGCCCCCGATGAAGAAGGCGTTGTCGTGTCACTAAAAAAGCGCATCGCTCTTCGCGCCCGGCCCATGGCTGTCTGCCGGTCCGCAGTTCACAGCCGCGCCGCCTGCACGTGCATCCAGTCGTAGTTTTTGCGGCGCCCCAGGCTCACCCACCCCTCTTCCTCCCAGAAACGCCACCAGGCGGCGTATTCCGGTCGGCTGAAGGCGGCTCGCTCACGTCCCCAGGTCAGCTGGTTGCGTTCGGGGTCGTAGTCTATGGCGATTCCCCAGGCGTGCATGGACCATTTGCTGCCGCCGCGCATCCTGCGCACGTTGAGGCAGCCGCCCCAGCGGTCCAGGCGCAGATCCCTGATCCGTTCCATGCCGTAGTGGTCGAACGTCTTGGTCAGCACCTTCAGGGCGCTGTCATGGACCCGGGAATTGCAGGAAAAACTCGTGACGGTCTGACGCAGGTTCCAGGCAATGCGGTGGGGGTAGGGAAGGAGCAGCTTTGTCTGCTGCGTGCCCACCGGACCGAAGAAGGCATTCAGGGCCGCCTCGTTCTGCTCCGGCCAGTTGTGGGGGTTGGTGAGAAGCGGGGTGTCATCCCGCCAGAGGGGCGGCATCTCGCCGCTGGTCAGAAGAGCCGCCAGGGTGGCGTAGGCGTAATCGGTCTGCGGTCCCCACCAGCCGTCGACCTCTCCGGCGTCGATGTTCCGCTCCCTGCAGAGCAGCTGGAGGTAGGCGACCGCCCTGCGAGACTCAGGCCACTCCTGCCAGCCAGCGGGCAAGGTGGTGCCGCGCTTGAGCAGAGCGCTCTTCATCGCTCCGTGGGTCTTGGGGCCGAGCCGACCGTCCGGTGCTTCCGATAGCCATCCCTCATTGGTGAGACACTGCTGTATCAGTCGAATCGCTGCTGTCTTCATGGTATTCTCCCTGATGTTGTGCGGTTTTTGTGAGGTCGCCGGGTGACGGGAAGGGCGGAAGGCGCGGCTTGCTTCCTGCCCGCCGCCCACGGGAAGCGCGAGGGCGCGCCGCTATTTCTCCGCCGATACTTCAACCAGTCGTGGCGGGGTGTTCATGGGGTCCTGGCCGTTCCTGGGCAGAAAGGCGAACTGGAACACCAGCTGGAGTTCGTCGCTGGCGGCCTGTTCCTTGTAGCCGAATTTCCACTGATCAAGCTTGTAGGCCTCGGGCTTGCCGGTCCTGGCCAGCGCCTCTTTGCGTGCTTCTTCGAACCCCTTGATGCGTGCCACGGCCTGGTTGCTCTGCACCTTTCTCCAGTTGCGCGAGACGCTCAGGATGGCGCCGTCGCTGGCCATGTGTACCCTGGTCACTCCCCCCCCGTTGAGGATGTCGATGCGTTTGCCGTCAACCTCGATCTGGCGTTTGTAGGTGATCAGGACGCCATCCTGGCTCTGCGTGATGTCTTTGCTCCCGCCGCCCATGGGCATGCTGGCGTTCATCATCCTGGTGACGACCGGTTCGCCCAGGTCGCTGTCGTGCCACCCCAGCTCGGAAATCAGTTTCATGGCCCGGGTGAGCTGTTCGCGTTCCGGGATGGCCACCCCCGGCGTCCGCCTGGTCTGCGGTGCCCTGATCTGGACCGCGCCGCTCGTGGGCTCGATGCGAACCGAAACCTTGCCTCCGGCGAAGGCTGCCATGGGCTGCGATGGCGCTGTTCAGCGGCGGGTCGCAGCGCAGCTCAAAGGGAGCCTGGGCCGATGTCATCGGGTTGGGGGAGAGCACCTTGATGGCCTGCCACCCCGTGTAGTGCGGCAGTGTCGCCCCCCCCAGGGTCCAGGTGGTGCTCACCGGCAGTGTTCCCGCTCTCCTGAAGAGCTGCTTCTTGACGACGGTGTCGGTGGCGCTGTCGCTGCGGGTGAAGATGTAGCTGACGGTGCCGGGCCTGTTGGAGGTAATCGAGCCGGTGAGCTGGATCAGGCCGCGTCCCCGGAAGCGCCAGCCGTCTCCGCTGCCTTCGCCGCCGTTGCCCAGCCTGCCGGCGTAGACCAGGTTGGCCAGTTTCTGCGGGTTCTTTTCATAGGCGCGCGCCCTTTCCAGGCTGGGAAACCGCCTGGGCCAGACCTGCATGAGCCGCTTTGCCGAGTAGTTCAAGTTCTCCGTGAGCCGGGTGAGCTGGCCCGATTCATGGCCGACCTGGGCCAGGAATGCTGTCATGCGCGGGGTGTCGTTGATCTGGAACCGTTCCATGGCACTGTTCAGCGCCATGGTCCAGATGGCTGGATTCGGGCAGGCTGGCATGATTGCCGCGAGCTGCTGTTCGGTCAGTATGGGCATGGCTCCTCCGTGGGATGGAGAGGGGGATATGATTCCACGCTGTTGGGATCTGAAAGGGAAACAGTGTGATTACGACACGTTGACTGTATCGCAAAAACGGCCGAGGGCAAGTCGGGAACGGTGATTTAACGTAAGGGTACCAGTGCGGTCAATCTGTTGCGGGCAGGCATATGTGGTGGGTTGCCAGGCCGAGGGGGCTGGGTGCGGTATGTCAGTAGTATTCCTCGCTGTAGCAGGGTACCGTGTCGA
This sequence comes from Pelobacter propionicus DSM 2379, assembly GCF_000015045.1. Taxonomy (GTDB): domain Bacteria; phylum Desulfobacterota; class Desulfuromonadia; order Geobacterales; family Pseudopelobacteraceae; genus Pseudopelobacter; species Pseudopelobacter propionicus. Next base: position 3,259,010 of record NC_008609.1, on the reverse strand, counting down.
AAAAGCCGGGGATGCTCCTGGCGCGGTCGATGGCGCGATCCAGGTCGGCGATCAGCCGCTCCCGGTCTTCGGGATAGCTGCCTGCCAGGTTGAGGAAATTGGAGACATGGTTGGAGCGCAGGATGGTCTGGCGCGGGTGCAGGTTGAGCAGGACCTCGCGGGCCTCCAGCATCAGCTCTCCCTGGCTGCAGCGGTCCAGGGAGCTGACGAACTCCTCGTTGTGGCGGTGGAACAGGGTCAGGAGCGAGAAGTACTCCGGGTTGACCCGGTTGACCCACTCGGCGGTTGCCCGGGCATGCTCCAGGCTGCGTGCCCTTCCTGCCAGGCCGAGGATGGCGGTGACGGAGAGCTTCATGCCGGCATCGCGGGCCATGGTGGCCAGCTCGGCTATCTCGTCGGCGGTGTACCCCTTGTTGATGGCCTTAAGGGTGGCGTCGTCACCCGATTCCAGTCCCAGGTAGAGCATGGAGAGGCGCTTCTCCCGCAGCAGCGCCAGTTGTCCGGCGTCCTTGGTGGTCAGGCTGCGGGGGGAGGCGTAGGAGGCGACACGGGTCAGGCCGGGCAAGGTTGTTGCAAGGGAGTCCAGAATCGTCACCAGCCCGTCGAAGGGGTAGACCAGGGCATCGCCGTCGGCCAAAAAGACCCGCTGGACGCGGGAACGGTACGGGAGCGGGATCTCCTGGATCTCCTCCAGGATCTCCCCCACCGGGCGCAGCCGGAAATCCTTTCCCTTGTACATGCCGCAGAAGGCGCACTGCCTCTGGGAGCAACCGATGGTGATCTGGAAGATCAGGCTGTGGGCCTCGCTGGGGGGACGGAAGAGCGGTTCGACGTAACGGGGCATGCTGTCTCTCCTGTTGGTATTCGAAACTGGTGACCAGTTACCAGTCACGGCCTGTGCGGCCTGGTTGCCTGTTCCAGGAAGGTCAGCTGCTCCAGCGCCTCCCCCTGGCTGTTGCCGCACATCTCCCGGCTGGGCCGCAGCGAGCTGCAGACGGCCGGCCGCTGTGCGTCTCCAAACAGTGCGCAGCAATTATCCACGGTCAGCTGCACGCAGCGCACCCCGGCCGGCTTGCCACTAGGCATGCCCGGTATGGGTGAGGATATGGAGGGGGCGATGCAGCAGGCCGCGCAGCCGATCCGGCAGTTCATGGATGAACTCCCCGAGCGTGGATTGTAGACAAGGCCGCGGTTGGGAATAATAACCGCTTGCGCCCGGAGGTCAACAGCATTCTTTTCAGGCGCTCTTTCCTGGCCGTCCAAACAGTGCTACACTCCGCCTCCACTGGTGCAGAAAGGAAGACTGAATGAAAAAACATCTCAACCTGTTGCGGGAATTCTCCGTGCCGCTTGTGGCCGGCGTTGTCGTCGCGCTCTTCTGGGCCAATCTGGATCCTGCCGGGTACCGCGCCTTCGACTCCACACCGTTCTGGGGGTCCCTGTCGTTCCATTTTATCTCCAATGAGCTGTTCATGACCCTGTTTTTCGGCATTGCCGCCGTGGAGATCACCCAGAGCTGCATGCCCGGCGGTGACCTGAATCCGATCTCCCGGGCGGTCAACCCTCTGTTCGGCACCCTGGGGGGGGTGCTGGGGCCGGTGCTGGTCTACCTGGGGCTGAACGCCCTGGTGGGGCTGCCTGAACTGCGCAACGGCTGGGGGATTCCCACCGCCACGGACATCGCTCTGGCCTGGCTGGCGGCGCGTATGGTCTTCGGCCCCGGCCATCCGGCCGTCTCCTATCTGCTGCTGTTGGCGGTGGCCGACGACGCCATCGGCCTGGCCATCATCGCGCTGTTCTACCCCGATCCGAATCACCCGGTGGTCGCGGCCTGGCTGCTGCTGACCCTCTTGGGCATGCTGGTTGCCTGGGGGTTGGGCAGACGGCGCGTGCGCAGCTACTGGCCCTACATCCTGCTGGGAGGGAGCCTGAGCTGGATCGGGCTGCACCAGGCCCACCTGCACCCGGCCCTGGCCCTGGTCTTCATCATTCCTTTTCTGCCTCACCGCCTGCGGGAGAGCAGGCACCTCTTCGACGACGACCCGGGCGATCGTTCGCCCCTGGCGCAGTTCGAGCATGAGTGGAAGGTGGTGGTGGACTTTGGTCTGTTTCTGTTCGGCCTGGCCAACGCCGGAGTGGAATTCTCCAGCATCGGCACGGTCACCTGGCTGGTGCTGGTCTCCCTGCTCGTCGGCAAGACCGTCGGCATCTTCGGCTTCGGCCTGCTGGCGGAGCGGCTCGGCTTCAGAAGGCCGCGGGGCATGAAGAGGCGTGACCTGCTGGTGGCGGGGGTTGTTGCCGGAACCGGCTTCACCGTGGCGCTGTTTGTCTCCGGATCCGCCTTTTCCGATCCGGTGATCCAGGCTGCCGCCAAGATGGGAGCCATGTTCAGTCTGGCGGCGGCACTGATCGGCATGCTGCTGGGCCAGCTGCTGCGCATACGAAAGGTGCATTGAAGATGATCCATATCATTCAGAGCGACGGGGATGTGCCGGCGGGGCTGGTGGAGGGCGAACTGCGGCGGTTGGGGGTGGAGCAGCGCACCATCGGCCTGCACATCTCTGAGGCACTGCCCGAAATTTCGGCAGTCAGGGCGCTGGTCGTGCTGGGGGGCGCCATGGGAGCCAACGACGACCAGCGTCATCCTTTCCTGACAGAGTTGAAACGGTTCATCGCCCAGGCAATGGAGCGGGAGATCCCCTGTCTGGGCATCTGCCTGGGGGGGCAGCTGCTGTCCCTGGCAACGGGTGGGGAACTGTATGCGGGGCGCGACGGGGAGAAGGGGACCTATTCGGTCATGCTCACCGACCAGGGGGAGGGGGACCGGCTGTTCCACGGAGTGGGGCAGAGCTTCATCAGTTTTCAGTGGCATGATGACAGCTTCTCCATCCCGCCGGCCGGGACCAGGCTGGCATTCACCGGAACCTGTCACAACCAGGCCTTCAGGGTCGGCAGGCGGGCCTGGGGGGTGCAGTTCCATCCCGAGCTGAGCCGGGAGATCGTGGCAAAGTGGAGCTCGTGGAGCGCCGAAACCGCGGCCCGGACCGGGGAGTTCCTGGCAGCCTTCCAGGAGTGGGAGGAGGAGTACCTCCAGGTTGGCCGTCGGCTGGTGGAGAATTTCGCGCGGATCGCGGGGCTGCTTCCCTCCCCCTGTCGAGCCGTCTCGAAGCAGAGCTGACCTGTCGAGCTCCGCTGCGGGATCTCACGGCTGCCACAGGTACATGAAGCTGCCGCCTGAAAACTCGCTCGTCGCGCCCAGCATGCCGACCAGGCTGCTCTTCGCCTCCCTGCCGTCATAGATGCTCCCCAGGTAGCTGCCGGGGCGGTAGTAGCTGACCACCCGCGCTTGTTCATCCTTGATCTGTTTCCTCATCGCGGAGATGACATCGTCAAGATAGCCGGTTCCGTCCACCAGCCGCGCCTGAAGCGCCTGACCGGCGGTGTAGATGCGCCCGTCGGCCAGCCTGGCCAGTTCATCCCGCGACAGCCTGTTGCCGGGGCGCTGCATGACCACGTCCAGGAAGCGGCTGTGCAGCTGGTTGATGATCTCCTGGGCCAGCTTCTCCTCCTCGGGCGTTGCCCGGCGGAACAGGGAGAAAAAGTCCTTCTTGTCCCCCGATTTTACGGCCTGCTCCTCAATTCCCAACTTGCCCAGCAGGCCTGCCAGGTTGAATTTCATCAGGATCACGCCGATGCTGCCGGTGATGGCGGTGGGGTGGGCAATGATCCGGTCGGCCGCGGCAGCCGCGTAGTAGCCCCCCGAAGCCCCCACCCCCATGATGCAGGCATGCACCGGTATCCTGCGCCGCTTCTTGAATTCCGTAATATCGTGATGGATGATGTCGCTGGCGGTCACGCTTCCGCCGGGGGAGTCGATGCGCAGGATGACGCCGGCGATCCTGTCGTCCTTCTCCGCCTTCTGCAGGGCTTCGCGGATCAGCGAGACCGTCGACGGTCTGTCCGCTCCCACCAGGCCGCCCGGCTTTTCCTTTTCCGAGATCGTTCCGCTGATATCCAGCAGCAGGATCTTTTTGGCGCCCTCACCCTCCAGGACCTGCTCCTTAAGCGGGCTGGGCCGGGGGGCTAGGGGAACGGTCACGAAGGCGCAGCCGTGCAGGACCAGCAGGGCGAGCGACGCAAGGAACAGGGCAAGGGGACGTTTCATGGCAACCTCGTTTCATGGGAACAGGGTTTCCCGGGAGATGGGCAGCAACCTGGAGCCGTGACGAGGCAGGGGGTGTCAGCGGCGCTGCCCCAGGTAGTTCTCCAGGATCGGACCGTCGGCGGCGGCCCACTCCAGGGAGGGGAGCGCTTCCGGCGCCAGCCAGGCGATGGCGGCATGCTCGTGCAGGGTTATCTCCCCCCTTTCCATGGTGCAGACGAAGGGGTAGAGGGTGACGGTAAAGGATGGGTAGTCGTGGGTAACCGGTTCCAGTGCCGCTCCCACGGAGATGGCGATTCCCAGTTCCTCCATCAGCTCACGCCTCAGGCACTGCCGGGGAGTCTCGCCCGCCTCGATTTTGCCCCCGGGAAACTCCCAGACCAGCGGCATGCTCATGGCTTCGCCGCGCCGGGCAGCCAGAACCAGGCCGCCATGCTCGATGATGGCGCAGGCCACGTGGATATGCCGCTGGAGGGGCGCAGGGGGCATCGGCGGGCGGCGGTCAGTTGCGCTCAACTTCCGCGATGGCAGCCCTGACCGTTACCGGATTGATCCGGTTGTCCCCCACCAGCAGCCTGCTTTTTTTTGTTTTGGCGTTGGTCACCACCACCGTGGGGGTGGAATGAACATTGAAGCCGCGGTAGACCGTCAGGTTCGCCTGCATGCCGTAGAGCGTGTCGGCATAGTTGATCGGCCTGAGCCTGACCCCCAGGTGGGCGATGGCGGCTGAAACCTCGGCCTCGCTGGGGGTCCTGGTCCTGAGCGACAGATCGGACAGGGCCCTGCGCAGGCTGATGTACTTTGCCTTTTCGAATGTCAGAAACTGGAGGTTGAAGGGGGTGAAGTTGGTGGTCTCCCGGTGGATCGGGAAATCAACGAAGCCGATCCTGACCGACCTGGCCAACTCCGGATAGATACTCTCGATGGCCGGCTCGGCCTTCCTGCAGGCCGGACAGAACCAGTCGCTGACGAAGTAGACCGTGGTCGGGCTGGAGCGCTTGCCCAGGAACAGGTCCGGTTCGGCGGCATCGGCCTGTCTGTTGACGCCGACTGTGGCGGTTCCCAGCCCCATGACGAAAAACAGCGAGACAAGGACGAAGTGGATCAGTTTTGATTTCATGGGTGCTCCTTTGGCTGATAAGGTACGCAAACGCTCCCAGGTGACGCCGGCGCAGGCCAGAAAAATCGTTGCCGCGAGGGAGAGGCAGATCGGACACCACTGGCCGATCTCGTATTTCTGGATCCAGATGAAGCGTGCCTCCGCGCCTGCCGCCGCGAACAGCAGCAGCAGTGCCAGCCAGGCGCAGCAGGCGGACCTGCCCCGCAGGGCGAGCAGGGGGAGCAGCAGCGCGAAGAAGCCGATGCCGACCCAGCCGAACTCCATGCCGAAGAGGCGGTAGTCGGCCGTTACGCTGCAGGAGCCGCAGATCTTGAACACAGCCTCCAGGGACAGCCCCATTCCCGCCAGGGAGGCGACCCAGGTGATCAGGCCGGGAAAGGGGAACGGTTTTTTCGATCCTATAGCCCTGTCTGTCGTGGCATTCAACGCTGGTTCTCCCTTCATGGCGCTGTGGCGGTTATTTCCCTGGCCCGGGTACACGGAATCCTGGGGAGCTAACAGTACACCTTTATTCGTCTTTGTGACAAGTCTCTCGATCCCGTCCCCCGGATGGGCCAGGCATGAACGGGAGAACAGGCACCACCCGTGACCGCCTGGCGGCGAGGTGAGCGGATTGGTCAGAACGCGTAGCTGAACTTGGCCCACAGGTTGTTCCCCTGGGGACGGTTGTAGGTATCCACCTCGAACAGGTACTTGAGGGTAAAGCTCATGTTGCGGTAGTCGTACGTGAACTGGGGGCCAACGGAGACGGTCATCCCCTTGTCCATGGTGGCGCCCTTGGCATCGTCGTCGGTTGTCTGCTGGTAGTAGTAGCCTCCCAAGCCCATGCTCAGGTTGTCCAGTTTCTTGGCCAGGGTGTAGTCAACGTGGAACTCCTGGCCGGAACGGTAGCCGCTCTCGTCGTTGCGGGTGTTGAAGTCGTACATGAACTTGGCCGAGAGTTCATAGCCGTCGTCTGTCACGTAGGTTCCGGCCACGATCGGCTCGAAGGTCCAGTAGTTGCGCCCGATATTGGCCACCCTGTCCCGGTCGTACTCGCCGGTGGGGCAGTAGATGTCCAGGGCGGTGAGCAGGTGCCAGTTCATGCCGTGCCAGGAGAGGATCAGGGGATCGACGATGACGTCGCCCAGTCCCTCGCGGCTGTCACTGCCGCCGGGGGATGTGTGTACGTCCATCTTCACCAGCGGGATAAATATGTGCATGCCCCAGTTGGCGCCCAGCAGCTTTTTATCGGTGATGTGGATCAGGCGAAAGGTGTTGGAGAATATATTCGCCTTGAAGGGGGACAGGTTATCGCCGTCGTTGCCCTTGAAGCGTTGTGCCGAATAAAAGCCGAAGTAGTTGATGAAATAGGTGCCGGGTGGCGGCGCAGTTCCGGACATGAAGTCCTCGGCGCCGTTGGGGTAGGCGCCTCCTCCCCCCTCGGTCGCCATTGCCGGGGCTCCCGGTACGAGCGCTGTTCCCAGGGCCAGCAGCGCCGACAGCACGACGTTCTTACCTCCGGTGAAACTCCCCATGGTACGTACTCCTCCTCTGTGTGGTCATCTGCTCATGGCACGGATCAGGCGGAATAGGCTATGAAAAAACAGGTTGAAACGCAAGTGTTTTCCATTGTATAGCCCCGCACATTCGTCATGCGTGAACAGCTGTTGTGCCATGGGGGTTTCTGCGCAAGCCGGAGAGGGGTGGCGCATCTATTGGCGAGAGCAGGGCGCGCGGCCTGTTTGCCATGCAGGGGGATCCGGAAAAAACAGGAATTGCAAAATGTGCCCTGTTTCGCTATAAGTGCTGAGACTGGATCGATGCACTGGACTCTGTCTGAGTCCCCACAACTGAATAGTGACAGAAACCGAAAAGGCAAAATCCGGGGAACCGGATGACGCAAAGCCACCTCCCAGGCCGGGCAGAGGGGCCGCCGAAGTATCAGCGCTTGTCACCACAGGGTGACGGTCGCCGCGCGTCCACTTTTTCGAAAGAAGAAGTGGAATTTTTCGTTTCAGCTTGGAAACGGCTTTTAGTGCAGAAAAGGAGGACACACTATGTCCGAAACCCATAAACTCCCCGAGGATGCGCAACCTGTTGAAACAATTGTGGAGAAAACCCTCTCCAACGGCATGCTGGTTGAGGTCAAGCTTGTCAAGCGACTGCACTGGTATGAGGCCATGCTGTTCGTGAATGAACTCTACCGGCCGGGACCGCCGCTGCCGCGCCCTCTGGATGAATCGACCAGCAGCGCGACTCACTGGATGGGAGTCCGTCCCAAGATCGGCCTGTCCGCCGAGGAGGCCGAGGCCATCATCGGCGAGGTGAATGTGCAGAACTACCTGCACAAGTGCAGGTTCGTGGATACCTGGGGGAATAACGACTGACACGGCCTCTGCCCCTGCTCGCCCTGTAACTCTTCTCCCCGCTGGCCGCGCTTCTTTGCACGCAGGCGGGGAGATGGCTGTTACCGTACCACGACCGCTGTCCCCTGGGCTGGACGCCGCCCGTTTTCCCTCTTCGCACCCCTGGTGCTCCTCCCGCAGTCCCGCCGCTCAATCCCCTTTGCCGGCCAATTGATTCAGCCAGGACAATGCCGCAACCGACTGCCGCACAACGGGACAGGCGCTGCCATTTCCCTGCAGCGGGAAAGCACCGATTCGGTAAGCCTGTCGGCCTGCCGGTGCAGGGAGAGCCAGTGCTCGAGACAGGGGCGGTGGGGGGCGGTTTTTGGGGTGACATATCGGCGATACTGTGACAAAAGGGAACGAAACTATTTCCATCGACCGGAAAGCATGAAACGTTCCGCTGAACTGTTCGCGAGGTATGCGCCCCACATGATACGTGACACCATTAAAGAGCTGCTGAAACGGCAGAGGCTTCTGGAAGAGGCGCTTCAGCGGCAGAGTCTGCCGCGGCAGGAAGTGGTGGAGTCCGTCGTGCAGAAACAGCACCTGTCCGAGGTCCGTTCGCTGCTCGCAGGCTTGGCGCCCGCCGAAATAGCGGAGATCATCGATGAACTGAATCCGGAGGACCTGTTTCTGGTCTGGGGAGAGATCGATGAGGGGCTCCTCGATGAGATACTGGACGAGGTGTCCGATGCCACCCGCGATACCCTGGCCAGCCGCAGTTCGTATCTCGGGGCGGCCTGCGTGGTTAACGCCTTTGAGCTGAGCCAGGGGCGCCTGTGCCAGACCACCATCGAATCCGTCGACGACCTGGAGGGGATCAAGCCGATCTGGGTTGACCTGGTGGGCACCACAGCCGCCGACCGGCGCAAGATCGGGCAGTTCTTCGGCCTGGAGCTACCCGACCCGGAGGATCTGTGTGACATCGAGTCCAGCGCGCGCTTCTACGTTGAAGAGGGGGGCGAGATACACCTGCACTCCGATTTCCTGCTGGATCGGGAGGGGGATTCGCGCAACGTGCCGGTGGCCTTCATTCTCTTCCGGGACATCCTCTTCTCGGTGCGCGAGGAAGAGTTGCCGGTCTTCCGCCTCCAGCGTCTGCGTGCGCGCATCCAGACCGGGTATGTCTCCGATGGTATGGACATGCTGCTGGACCTGTACGCGGCCAACGCCGAGTATTCGGCCGACTCGCTGGAAGAGATCTACTCGGCCCTGGGCGAGGTCGGCAAGAAGGTGCTCAGCGAAGCCATGACCGACGAGGAGGCGGCCAAGATTCTGGCGGAGATCGCCGAGGAGGAGGACCTGAACGGCCGCATCCGCCGCAACATCCTGGATACCCGGCGCGCGCTGACCTTTCTGATCCGCAGAAAACTCCTCTCTACCCCCCAGTTCGAAGACGCCCGGCAGATCATGCGCGACATTGAGTCGCTGGACGGCCACACCGCCTTCCTGTTCGACAAGATCAACTTTCTGATGGATGCCACCGTCGGTTTCATCAACATCAACCAGAACCGGGTCATCTACCGCCTGACCGTGCTCACCGTTATCTTCATGCCGCTCAACCTGGTGGCCGGCATCGGCGGCATGTCCGAGTTCTCGGTGGTGACCCAAGCCATTCCCTGGCCCATTTCCTATGGCCTCTTCACCATCGGGTTGATCGTCATGGCCTGGCTGACGCTGGTCATCCTGCGCTTCTACGAGCGGCGTCCCGGTCCCGCCAAATCAACGGGCGAAAAGCGCTCCCGTTGGCTGCCGTCCCTGCGTAGTTCTCCACCCTCCTGACGGCTTGTGATGCCGGCAAAAGCGATCTTTTCCTCCACTGTCCCGCAGAATTGAGTATTTTACCCGCTGACACGAGGGATACGCCGTGACCAGCCACATACCGGTGGCGAGGGCCATCGATCTCTGCCGTGACCTGCACGATGAGCCTCCCCGCTCCACCTGTAGTCAGCGGTCCGCGGTGTACGTGGTCGGCTGGCGCGAGTTATTGACAGGGGGAAAATAAGGGGAGGAGGAGAACAACCCCACGTGCTGCGGGTCAACATCAGCAACTTAAGGCGCAAGATCGAGGCCGACCCCTCCCGGCCGCGCCACATCATCACCGAGCCAGGCGTCGGCTACCGCCTGGTGCCGGAGCTGTGAGACTATTTCGGTGGGAAATGTTGTTATCTCAAAAGATGTACCAATTTACAAACCGGTTAACAGGTGCTATTGTTTGGTCGTTAGATAGCTATGGAGGTCGCCATGCGGACGGTAAAATTTTCGGAAGATGTCATTCCCCTGACCGACGTCAAAATCAACCCGGGTAAGCTGGTGAAGCGGGTTTCGCAGAGTCACCGTCCGGTGCTGTTGACCAGTCGCGGGCGTGGGGTGGCTGTTGTGCAAGGCGTGGCGGATTTTGAGGCGCACGAGGAAGAACAGCAGTTCATGCGGGCCGTAGTGAAGGGGCTGATGGAGTTGGAGAACGGTCGTGAAATCAGCTTGGACGAGGTTAAACAACGGCTGAACCTGGGCGGCTGACATGACGGATACCGGCATAATCGTCACCTTTGCCGAGTCGGCTCTGGGGGATATTCTGGAAATGCGGGAGTGGTACGCCGAACAGCTTGTGCCGGAGGTCGGTGAACGTTTTGCCGCTGAAATCATCGCCAGGGTAGAGGCGTTACAGGTCAATCCCGACATGGGGCGGATGGTTCCCGAGTTTGGGGTTGAGACTCTGCGTGAGTTGATCCATCCGTCGTTCAGGATCGTCTATCGGCGTGACGGGATGCGGGTGAGGATCGTTCGGGTGTGGCGGAGTGAGCGCTTGTTGAAGATGCCGTAAATATAAGTGAACTATCCCCGGCGTAGAGTTTGACATTTGGACATTCGTTAACAGGGAGCCGAACATGAAGGACACGAAATACGCCCTGATCATCATCGACATGCAAAATGATTTCGTTCTGCCCGGCGCGCCGGCGTGCGTTGCGGGTGCCTATGCCACGCTTCCCTGCGTACGGCGGCTGCTGGATTTCTTCCGGGCAAACTCCTGGCCCGTGTTTCATGTCGTGCGGGAGTACCGGGCGGACGGGAGCGATATCGAATGTACCCGGCTTCACGGTTTTCTCAACGATAAACGCTATGCGGTCCCCGGAACCGAGGGGTGCGAGATCGTGGCCGAGCTTGCGCCGGTGGAGGGGGAGTACCGGGTGGTCAAGAACAGGTTTAGCGGTTTCATGAACACGGAGCTGGATTTCATGCTGCGTAGGATCGGCGCCACGCAGCTGGTGATCTGCGGCACCCAGTATCCCAACTGCATCCGGACCACCATTTTCGACGCCATCGCCCACGGCTACCCGGTCATCAATGTGACCGACGCCACGTCGGCACAGACCCCCCAGATCGCGGAGGCCAATATCACGGATCTGAAGAACATCGGGGTGGAGTGCGTTACGCTGCGGGAGTTCCTCCAATCGTTCTGAAAGCCTGAAAAACCGTCCTAACCACCTTGTTGACAGGCAAGCAACCAACCAACCAGGTTCGATGCTGCCACCAGCAAGAAACACGCATTATTGTCTTTGACACCCAACGAGGCCCTTGCAGAATTAACGCCTTTACGGTAGCGGCACAGCTGCCAAGGGACCGTCAAGGAGGATTCATGAAGGACATCGAGCGCTTTATTAGCGGGTTTCGCAGGTTCCGGGAAAACTACTTCGGACCAGAAGCCACCCATTTCGAACATCTCAAGAAGGGGCAGAACCCCAAAACCATGCTCATCGGCTGTGCCGACTCCCGGGTAGATCCGGCCATTCTGACCAATTGCGCCCCGGGCGACATCTTCACCGTGCGTAACGTAGCCAACCTGGTGCCCCCCTTCGAGGAGGACGGCGGCCGGCACGGGGTGAGCGCGGCACTGGAGTTCGCCGTCTGCCATCTGGAGGTGGAGCACATCATCGTCCTCGGTCACTCCGGGTGCGGTGGCATCAATGCTCTCATGGCGGGTACCAGCGGCTGCGGGGGAGACGGTTTCATCTCCCGCTGGATGTCCATCGCGGCGCCGGCCCGGGAACGGGTGCTGGCGGAGTTATCGGACAAGGACCCACTTCTTCAGCGGAGGGCTGCCGAGCAGGCGGCGATCCTCCTCTCCCTGGAGAACCTCCGCTCCTTTCCCTGGATCGACGAGCGGGTCGCCAGCGGGGTGCTCTCGCTGCACGGCTGGTATTTCGACATCTCGGAGGGGGAACTGCTGGAATATCGGCCCGAGCGTGGCGTATTCGAACCGATAACCTGATACTTCAGATTCGTACGGTTTTTGTATTCACATACGAAACTCCGCTGTTCACCACCGACCTGCCCGACCTGAGGCTGGCCGGACGTGACAAGGTCATCGGAATACGCGGGAACTCACCGCTTTTACGAAAATACAGAGAAGCTTGAATGGCGCCTGTCTCACTGCTGTTGGGGACACCCCGTGAAGCTGTATCCGGTGACGAAGAATTCCGGATGCGCTCTGGATGGGCGAAGTATGAGCGGGCGCTCCCCGACACCGGGACCGTCCAGGGGGATATGCATGGAGGACAGAACACTGCCTGAGGAAACAGCCAAACTCCAACGGGATGTGGTCGTCCTAATGGATTTCCTGGCCGAAGTCCTGGACGGCCTGGGAGAAGGTTCCCTGGCCGCCTCACTCCCGTTCAAGGGGAGAGAAGCGACAGCGACTGACAACGATCGGGTGGTCCACGCCTTGTCAATTGCCTTCCAGTTGCTCAATATGGCCGAAGAGAACAGCGCGGTGCAGATGCGGCGGAAAGTGGAGTCCCATGCAGGACTGGCGGAAGAGCCGGGGCTGTGGGGCCAAATCCTTTCCCAACTCAGGGAACAGGGTGTTGCTGAAGAAACCATCCATCACGAACTGGAAAAGGTGGTGGTGGAGGTGGTGCTCACCGCCCATCCTACCGAAGTCCGGCGGACATCGGCCCTGTACCATTTGCGGGAACTGTACCAGCTGATCGTCAAGCTTGAAAACCCGGTCTGGACCCCCATGGAACGTCGGGAGATCCAGGAAGAGATCAAGGCAATGCTGGAATTGCTCTGGCAGACCGGCGAAATTTTCATTGAAAAGCCCCACGTCCTCTCAGAGCTTGCCGGCATCATCTACTATCTGCGCTCCATCTTCCCCCAGGTCCTGCCGATTCTCGAAAAGCGGCTGCGGCACGCCTGGCAGGATGTCGGTTTTACCTGTAATGCACAGGAGATACCCCCCAGGTTGCCACGTCTCCGGTTCGGCACTTGGGTCGGCGGGGACCGGGACGGCCATCCGTTGGTAACTGCCGCGATAACGAGGCAGGCTCTCCGGGAGTTGCGAAACAGTGCCGTCTCTCTTGTTAATGAGCAACTTGTAACTATGGCGGCACGTTTGAGTCTTTCTCGGCGCCTTTTGCCGGTTCCGGCGCCACTTGCGGAACTGATCGCGGATGTCGCCGCCACGCTCGGTGACAGGGGTGAAGAGGCACTGCGGCGGAACCCATTGGAGCCGTGGCGCCAAGTGATAAATCTCATGATCGCCAGGCTGCCCGTTGATAGTGCCGGAAAGGAGTCTGACTCGGTACAGCCGGGTCAGGGATGCTACCAGCTGGCTGCCGAGCTGTGCAACGACCTGCGCTTGGTGCAGGACAGCCTGACCGCCGCCGGCGCGTTACGACTCGCCAGGGACTATGTAGCACCCGTGCGGCGCACGGTGGAGGTGTTCGGTTTTCACCTGGCTTCCCTCGACATTCGCCAGAACAGCGCCTTTCACGACCTGGCCGTGGAGCAGCTGATGACCGCGGCCGGTCTGCAGGATACCGGTTTTTCCGGGTGGAGCGAGGTTCGGCGACTGGAGTTCCTTAACCGAGAGCTTGCGTCGTCGCGTCCCTTTGCCCGCCACGATGCCAGGCCGGGCCATGAGGCCGAGAGCGTCATCGACTGCTACCGGGAGCTGGTCGACCATATCCGGGTCTGGGGGAGGGACGGCCTCGGCTCTCTGATTGTAAGCATGACCCGCGCCCTTTCGGACCTGCTGGTGGTCTACCTGCTGGCCCGTGAGGCAGGGCTGACCGTGGCCGGTTCCAACGGTCACGTCTGTCTGCTGCCGGTGGTTCCCCTCTTTGAAACCATCGAGGACCTTCAGGGAAGCCATCTCGTCCTGCGCCAGTTTCTGGAGCATCCCATGACCCGTCGCACTCTTTCAGCTCTTTGCGGCGATGCGCCGGTGCAGCAGGTGATGATCGGTTACAGCGACAGCAACAAGGATGGCGGTATTCTCGCAAGCCTCTGGAGTCTCTACCGAGCACAGGAGGCTATGGCGGAGGCCGGCCGGCAGTGCGGTGTGGAGGTACGCTTCTTTCACGGCCGTGGAGGCACCATCAGCCGGGGAGCAGGACCCACCAGCCGTTTCCTGCGGGGGCTGCCTCAAGGTTCGGTGGTCGGGAACCTTCGTTTGACCGAGCAGGGAGAAGTTATTGCCCAGAAATACGCCAACCCGATGAATGCCGCCTATAACCTTGAGCTGCTGCTGGCCGGCACCGCAGGCGTCTCCGTAACCCAGAACCACTGCCCCAAGAAGGCCAACCCCTTGGAACCGGCCATGGACCGTCTTGCCGAGACAAGCCGCCGCGCTTACGAAAGCCTCGTCACCGGCGACGGGTTCATTACTTTCTTTCGCCAGGCAACCCCCATAGACGTCATCGAGTCGAGCCGGATAGGTTCCCGTCCTGCCCGGCGCAGCGGTGGAGCGAGCATTGCCGACCTGCGGGCCATCCCCTGGGTGTTCAGCTGGAGCCAGGCCCGCTACTCTCTTTCTGGATGGTTCGGCGTCGGTTCGGCCCTGGAGCGGTTCCTGCGGGAAGATGAGAGAGCCTTTCACGAAATCGCCGCCAACGCCGCATCCTGGGCGACGCTCAACTACATCGTCAGCAACGTTGCCACCAGCATCGCCACGGCAAATCCGGAGGTGATGCGCGAGTACGCCTCTCTCGTGGAGGACGGCGAGCTGCGCGAGCGGATCTTTACGGTCATCTATGATGAATACCTGCGCACTACACGGATGCTGGAACTGCTCTTCGGAGGCCCTCTTCTGGAGCAGCACCCCAGGATCCACGCGGTCCTTGCCCGTCGAGAAGAGTCTCTGTTGTTTTTGCACCGTCGTCAGATCGAGTTGCTTCCCCTGTGGCGGCATCACCGTGCGGCCCAGGAACACGGCCAGGCCGAGGAGCTGCTGATCCTTTTGCTGGAAACCGTCAATGCCATAGCGGCAGGGCTGCGCACGACAGGATAACTGATGGCAACATCGGGGTGGAGTGTGTCAGGCTGCGGGAGTTTCTCGAATCGTTCTGAAAGCCTGAGCGGCAACCTACGGTGCTTGGCATTGAAGTGTTGAAGATTAAACAGGTCCCACAGCTCTCAACCGTTGCAAAACAAGAACGGTATGTTCCCTTTAACATCAATTCCATTTTTATTCATATGAACCCGCTATACAGATGATAATTAGTCGATACTACCCGATTTTTAGCGATTTTATCTACTCATAGTCTATTCAAAGAAGGCCTCACCATGCGAGCCAGCAATTTCGATAATCTGGATCGGCTGCTCTCCTTCCTTGGTACGGGAGTGCATTCCGCACTGCTGTTCGGCTGATTCAGGGGTGCGCGGGTAATGTCCCGGAGGATGACAAGAGAAGGGCGGCTGTCGGGATGACGGCCGCCCTTCTCTCTTTTCGCTCGGCAACGGTCACTGTTTCGGCAGTGCCGCCAGCTTGCTCTCCCACCGCCAGGCGTCGGCGATGATGCCGCGCAGGTCATTGTGCCTGGGCTTCCAGCCGGTGAGTTCGCCGATCCTCTCCGCCCGGGCAACCAGCGAGGCCGGGTCTCCGGGGCGGCGATCCTCCTCCACCACCCTGAAATCCACGCCGCTTACCTCTTTCACCAGATTCAGGACCTCTCTTACGCTGCTGCCGCGACCGTAGCCCACGTTCATGGCGGTCGGCTCTCCCCCCTGCTCCAGGTACGTGAGGGCGTGCAGGTGGGCCGAGGCCAAATCCTCGATGTGGATGTAGTCGCGTACGCCGGTGCCGTCGGGGGTGGGGTAGTCGGTGCCGTAGATGGCAATGCGTTCCCGCATCCCCAGGGCGGCCTGGCAGGCCACCTTGATCAGGTGGGTCGCCTCGGGGGTGCGCTGCCCCATGCGGGCCAGGGGGTCGGCACCGGCCACGTTGAAGTAGCGCAGGGCCACGTACTTCATGTCGTGGGCAGCGCAGGTGTCCCTGAGCATCCACTCGCTCATCAGCTTGGAGGTGCCGTAGGGGTTGATGGGGGCCAGGACGCTCTCCTCGGCGGCCACTCCTCCCTCGGGAAAGCCGTACACGGCGGCGGTGCTGGAGAAGATGAAGCGCTTGACGCGATGCCTGACGCATGTCTCCAGCAGTCCCAGGGTGTTGCGGGTGTTGTTGCCGTAGTATTTCAACGGCAGCGAGACCGATTCAGGGGCGATGATGGCAGCGGCAAAGTGCAGCACGGTGGAGAATCGGTGGCTCTGGAAGGCGTCGTTCAGGGCCGCCGTGTCGCTCAGGTCGGCCAGGATCAGCTCCTCCCCGTTTACAAGGGCATTGGGAAAGCCGGTGGAGAGGTTGTCGTACACCACCACCCGGTGGCCCGATTCGGACAGTTGACGGACAACGTGGCTGCCGATGTAGCCGCAGCCGCCGGTAACGAGGATTGTTTCAGACATGGGCATTCCTTGAGGCGGGACGGCGAATCTGCTTCCCCCGCGGGGGCCGCCCCTTGATTGGGATGAACTACAGGTATTTCTGGATGTTCTTCAGCGAGCGCTCCAGGCGCTCGTTGGAGTGGGCTTCGATGGTCAAGACCGCCTCGGGGGCGAAGCTGTCCAGGAGGTCGAAGAGCTGGTCAAAGTCGATTTCGCCCTCCCCCAGGGGGAGGTGCTCGTCCGCCTGGCCGAAGTTGTCGTGCAGATGGATTTCAGCCATGAAGGAGCCCAGCTCGGCGAACCACTCCTCCAGGCCGACCGTGGAGAACATGTTCCAGTGCCCCACGTCGAAACAGTGGCGGAACGAGGGGGAGTCGATGGCCTCCAGCAGGTCGCGCAGGGAGGAGGGCTCCTTCTCGAAGATGTTTTCCACGGCGATGATGCTGCCGATGGCGGTTGCCCGGGGCAGCAGCCCCTGCCAGAAGTCGATGCTGTGCCTGAGCCAGGCCGTACGGCTGTTGCCGTGGCGCAGTTCGTCCAGGCCGGGGTGAAAGACGATCACCCGCGGCCCGAGGATCTCGGCCGCCTGAAAGACCTGCTCGAAGCGCTTGCGGGTCGCCTCGCGGATGGTGACGTCCGTTGCGCCGGGATTCAAGTCCATGAAGGCGGCATGGATGGTGGTGTTAAGCCCGGCCTCCCGCAGCCGACTGGCCGACTCGGTCAACCGTTCCGCGGTGAACGCGTCCAAAGCCTCGCAGGAGAAGTACACTTCGGGGTTGATGCGCTCGCGCAGGATGCGGTCCAGGCTCTCGGAGAGCAGGGGGTAGGGGACGTGGGCGTGTATTTTTCTATTCATGGTGGCTGTGTCTCTTGAGCTGCTGCTTGATGATGGAGGCTGGTCCGGCATGAAGTATCAAATCTTCCAGCTTTGCGATGGATAAGGGTTCTCCCAGGACGATCAGGGTGTCGTCGCCGTCGATCTTGGCCTGGGAGTGCGGGTTGAAGACCATCTTTCCGTGGGCCTTCTTGATGCCGATGATGATCACGCCGGTTTCCCGGCGGAACCCGGAGCTGACCAGTGTCTCGCCGGCAAAGACCGAGTCGGGGGGAATGGTGATTTCCTCCATCTGCAGGTCCAGGTGGTCGCTGCCGGTGGCGATCTCGATGAAGTCGACCACGTTGGGTTGCAGGATTGACTGGGCCATCCTGGTTCCGCCGATGACGTAGGGGGAGATGACCTTGGAGGCGCCGGCCCGCTTCAGCTTGATGTCCGAGCTCTCGTCGCTGGAACGGGCCAGGATGAAGAGCTCGGGGTTGAGGCCGCGCGCGGTCAGGGTGATGTAGACGTTGTCGGCGTCGGAGGAGACTACCGAGATCAGCCCCTTGGCCCGCTTGATGCCCGCCTTGAGCATGCTCTCGTCCTGGGTGGCGTCCCCCCTGATGTGCAGGTAGCCGCTCTCCTCAAGCTTTTCCAGGGTCTCGACGTGCTTTTCCACCACCACGAAGGGGAGTTTGTGGGAAAAGAATTCCCTGCAGATCAGCGAGCCGATCC
The DNA here is from genome assembly GCF_000015045.1 of Pelobacter propionicus DSM 2379. Lineage (GTDB taxonomy): Bacteria > Desulfobacterota > Desulfuromonadia > Geobacterales > Pseudopelobacteraceae > Pseudopelobacter > Pseudopelobacter propionicus. Next base: position 3,241,065 of record NC_008609.1, on the reverse strand, counting down.
GGCCAAAACCGCAGACAATGTAGTGCCCGCGAAGAGCCTCGATCTTCTTTTCCACTTTTTTTCTCCCGATGACCCGCTGAATCTGTCCTTCGAACATGATCTGGGCCAGGCTGCCCACGATATACCCCAGCACGCTGACGCCCACCACGATCAGCGACATGGTGAAGCCCTTGCCGGTGTCGGACAGGTCGTGGACCTCCTTGAAGCCGACGGTCCCCAGGGTGATGATGGTCATGTACAGGGCGTCCAGGAGGCTCCAGTGTTCGATGGACATGAAGCCGATGGTGCCCGCGGAAACCAGCAGAAGCAGGATGGCTACGGATATTTTCAGGTGTCGGACAGGATCCACGGGCGCCTCGTGCGAATGGTAAGAGTACATTCTGGCAGTGCAAATTTCAAGGAATTGTAGCCCGTGTGCCAAAGCCGCGCGTCGCGCCCCCCTCCGAAAGCGGGCGAAAAAGGATTGTACTCAAAAAAACTTTTCAAATACAAAATGTTAGAGTTGACAAATTTTGCATACAGTATACAATAACCAAAATTTTTGCCCGGAGATTTGGATATGCCAAAACCGATTGAAAAGCATCCCACGCTGCGCGAAAAGATCCTGGAAAACATTCGTGACGCCATCATCTCCGGATCGCTCAAGGAAGGCTGCAAGGTGTCGGAGCCGGAGCTGGCCGAGCGTTTCGGCATCAGCCGTACGCCGATCCGCGAGGCGTTCCGGCAGCTGGAATCCGAGGGGTACCTGACGGTGATTCCTCGGCGGGGGGCGGTTGTCAGCGAGTTCAACCTGAAAGAGGTTGAGGATTTCTACGCCATCAAGAGCATTCTGGAGGGGTATGCCGCCCAGCGGGCCTGCCAGAGGCTGACCGACAAGGAGCTGGAGCGCCTCCACTCCATCAATGCCCGGCTTGGCGAACTGGCCGCTGCCAACGACGTGAAGGGCTTTTTCAAGCTCCATGACGAATTCCACGCCGTCTTCATCAATGCCTCCGACAATGAGAAGCTCAAAGAGATGATCTATAGCCTGATCACCCGTTTCCAGCGTCTTCGCCACATGTCCTTAAGTCTTCCCGGAAGGATGGCCGTGTCGGTGCAGGAGCACGACAAGATCCTGGACGCATTCCGGTGCAGGGATGCCGAGGCTGCCTCCAGGTTGGTCCAGAAGAATGCCGAGTACGGCGGCAGGGTGCTGATCGATGGCGGTGTCACCGCTACCCTGGCAGCAGAGTTCAAGATGGGCCGCTGAACCGCCGGCATGGCGGCCATGGCTGCTGACCGGCCGGGATATTTCAGCGCTCGCCGCACCACTGAACATGGGCGGTCGCGGCGCTCGCGAGGAAAGACGATGAAAGCTTGCAAGGCCTTTGCCCTGATACCGGCTGCCGGAATGGGGAAGCGCATGGGCGCTTCCGTGAACAAGCAGTACCTGCAACTGGGCGGCCTTCCCATTCTGGCCCACACCCTGGCGGTATTCCAGCAGTGCCCCCGCATCACTGGCATCTGCCTGGTGACCCCCGCCGACGAGATCGCCTACTGCCGCGACCAGGTGGTCAGTGCCTGCGGCTTCACCAAGGTGATCGAAATCGTTCCCGGTGGCCGGGAACGCCAGAATTCGGTCATGAACGGCCTCAAGGCCTTGAAGCGCCATGCCGCCGCCGATGACGTGGTGCTGATCCACGACGGTGTCAGGCCGTTCATCTCCCCTGACCTCTTGCGGGAATCCATTGCCGCGGCAAGCTCCGGCGACGGGGCGCTGGTGGCGGTGAGGGCCAAGGATACCATCAAGACGGTGCGGGACGGCGTTGTCCAGGATACGCCGGACCGCTCGACCCTCTGGCAGGCCCAGACCCCCCAGTCGTTCCGTTACGGCGTTATCTGCGAGGCCCACCAGAGCGCCGAGGAGGCCGGCTTCGCCGGTACCGACGATTCGTCGCTGGTGGAGCGGCGCGGTGGGCGGGTGCGGATCGTGCCGGGCGATTACCGCAACATAAAGATCACCACTCCCGAAGACCTTATTCTGGCGGAAGCCTTTCTGGCCGCTTTTCGGCAGGTGCTCCCATGAGCCCACAGACTCCCCAGAGGGTTTTGATCGTTGATGACGAGATGCTGGTGGCCAAGATCCTCTCCCTGCACCTGGAGGAGTCCGGCTATCTGACCGAATGGGCCAAGGATGGCGAGCAGTGCCTGGCGCTGCTGGCGGAAAAAACCTATGCCCTGGTGCTGCTGGATATCTGGATGCCGCAGATGAGCGGTGTGCAGGTGCTGGAACAGATCAGGGAGAGCGGAAACGATGTTGCCGTGATCATGATGAGCGGCCATGGCAGCGAGAGCATGGCGGTGAACTGCATGAAAAACGGCGCCATGGATTACTTTGCCAAGCCCTTCGAGTTCAACGATGTGCTCCAGCGGGTGGACCAGGCCATCGCCAACCGCGCCATGCGCCTGGAAAAGCAGCGCCTGGAACGGGAAAAGGACGACTTCGTCTCCATGCTCTCCCATGACATGAAGAACCCGATCACCGCCGTGATCGGCTCCATCGACATCATGCGCGAGGGGTGCCTGGGGCCGGTCGACCAGGAGCAGTCCGAGTATCTCCAGTCCGCCATCGACAGCTGCAATGAAGTGGTTGCCATGATTGACAACCTGCTGGATATCCATCGCTTCGAGGCTGGCCGCATGCGCCTGGACCTGCAGCCCAGCGATCCCCGGGAACTGCTTTCGGCCATTGTTGGCAGGTTCGGCATGCTGGCCGGCCGCGAAGGAGTCGTGCTGAACGTCGACGTGGACCCGGATCTTCCCTGGCTGGCCGTCGACCGTAGTGCCTTTTCCCGGACCGTCACCAACCTTCTCTCCAACGCCCTCAAGTTCACGCTGGAAGGGGGGATGATCACCCTCTCCTGCCATTCCCTGGATACGAAGCGGGCGATGGAACTGCCGGTCCCCGCCTATGCCGCGCAACAGGCCTCCCTGTTGTTCAATGGCCACGGGCACCTGGTGCGACTGAGCGTCAGGGATACGGGCAGCGGCATCCCGCCGGAGGATCAGGAGAGGATCTTCGAGCGTTTCGTCCAGTCGAGCCAGGGGGGGAAGGGGCGCAGCGGCGCCGGGCTCGGGCTGGCCTACTGCACGTTGACGGTGAAGGGTTTTGGCGGCGTGATCTGGGTCGAGAGCACACCGGAACAGGGGAGCGAGTTCATCATCCTGCTCCCCGCCCTGGAAGAGTGCGATGGTGCATGATGCCGGACAACCGCAGGGAGGGTGCCGGCCATGATCCGGGCATTGGTTGCGCTGCTGCTGGTGGCCGGGCTCTGCCTGGCCGCGCCGCTTCAGGCTGCGGAGCTTGATTTCGCCAAGGCGCTGAAGATCGGTTCCGGTCCCAAGGTCGTGGTGGAATTCACCGATCCCGACTGCCCCTTCTGCCGCAGCGCTTCCCGCTACCTTGACGGCCGCGGGGATGTGACCCGCTATGTATTTTTCTACCCCCTGGCCAGGCACCCTCGGGCCAGGGAAAAGGTCGGCTACATCCTCTCCCGCAAGGATGGGGAACGTGCATACCACCAGGTCATGTCCGGCGCCCTGGATGGCGCCGCCACACTTGCCAGCACTCCCCGGGGGAACAGGCTGCGGGAGGAACAGCTCATGATCGCCACCCGCGCCGGGGTGACTTCCACTCCCACCTTCATGATCAACGGCCGGATCCTGACCGGTTTCGACCGGGCCAGGATCGAGGAACTGCTGGGAAAATGACCCTGCACCCGGCGCTTCCCACCCTCAGCGCGCTTTCCGCGCCAGAGCCCTGATGGCCCGGTAGCACCCCTGGGGCGTGGCCTCGAAAACCACGATCCTGCAACCCAGGCGTTGCCCCAGTTCATCCATGCTGACGTCGTCCAGAAAGAGCCCCTCCCCCTCCTTGAGCATGACATCCGGCAGCAGCAGCGCCGTTCCGATCTCCCTGCCGGTCAGGGCGGCGATGATGTCGTTGCCCGCCACCAGTCCGCTGACGGTGACGCTCTCACCGAACAGGCGGTTCTCCACCGCCAGGGGCTGGATCTCCACCCCGCTCTTTTCCCCCAGGTGCCGAAGAAAGTCGCTCACAAAGCTGAATGCGGAGACGCCGGTCACCACCGTCACCCGGAACGAGCCCAGCTGTCGGGCTGTTCGCAGGGTCCGGGCCGCGTCACGCAGGAAGAGTGGCACCATGCCCACCCCGTTCTCCAGCTGCGGCAGATCGCCGTAGCTGCGCAGGGGGGGGAAGGGGAGTCCCGCCTTGAGGTAGAACTCGTCCGCCAGGAAGAGAAACGGCTGGCCGAGTCGTTTGGCTATCTCCCTGCAACGTGGCTCCCAAAAACGCAGCAATTCCCGCGCGTACTCCCCGTCCACTCCTTTTAGCTGCGGCAGTCCTCGACGGTGGCGGGTCAGCCCCAGCGGCACCACGGCCAGGGACTGCACGCCGGGATAAAGTCCCGCCAGGTCGGATACGGTCCGTTCCAGTTCTTTGCCGTCATTCAGGCCGGGGCAGAGCACCACCTGGGTGTGCAGGGTTATGCGGGCGGCGACAAGCTGTTCCAGTTGCTCCAGTATGGGGGGGATGCCAGCCCTTCCCAGCAGCTGTTCGCGCAGGGCCGGGTTGGTGCTGTGGACGGAGATGTAGAGCGGCGAGAGGCGCTGCGCCACGATGCGTCTCAGCTCAGACTGTTTCAGGTTCGCCAGGGTGACGTAATTCCCGTTGAGGAAGGAGAGCCGGTAGTCCTCATCCTTGACGTAGAGCGGTTTGCGCAGCCCCCTGGGGAGCTGGTGGACGAAGCAGAAGACGCAGTTGTTGCGGCAGCGGGCCGGTTTGGGGGGGGCAAAGATCAGGCCGAGGGATTCCCCTGCTTCGCGTTGGATCTCGTACTCCCACAGCTCCTGCCCAGGTGTCATCACTTCCAGCAGAAGCTCGTCGTCACCCGAGGCCTGGTAGCTGTAGTCGATGATGTCCCGCAGCCGCTGGCCGTTGATGCACAGCAGCCGGTCGCCCGCTGCGATGCCCATTTCCTGGGCGATGGAGCCGGGAACCACGCTCTCGATCAGCAGTCCCCTCATAATGCGCCCCGGTAGCAGGGCGAACTACGGTAATAGTCGGCCTGGGCGGCGCTGAAAACGATCAGGATGCCAGCTATCCGTCCCGTCCCCCGTTTCTCCAGCAGCAGCGCTGGGCTGAGGATGTGGGCCAGGGCCAGGGCGATGAAGAGCTGCATGAACGCGGACGACGGATAGGTCAAAACAAGGCCGCCGAGGATGAGCAGTGTCAGGGAGAGGGCCAACAGGATTTTTGTGCTTGCGTGCATGAAGTGCCAAAAGGGGGAGGCTTGCCGCGAAGCCTGGGGCTCCGCGGGCCGGGACATGATTACTGGTGCAGCCGGAATGAACCGTCGGCAGAGGTGATGGTGGAGATGGCGTGCTTGTAGACCAGGACATCGCAGTTCAAGTCCAACAGTACGGAGAAGTTGTCGAATGATTTGATATACCCTTCCAGCTTGTCACCGGACATCATGGTGACGATCACCTTGACGCGTTCCTTCCGGGACTGGTTGAGGTACTGATCCTGAATGTTGAACGGGGCCTTTGCCATGGGTGTCATCCCTCCTGTCATTCGAAAAATGCAATGCAATGTCGCAAAATAGTAGCAAACTTTTCCGGATATTCAAGCCATATAATCTCCGGGTCGGCATTGAACCAGGTCAGTTGACGCTTGGCGTAGCGGCGGGTGTTGCGCTTTATCAGCGCTGTTGTCTCCTCCAGGCTTGAATTGCCCGCCAGGAAGTCGCAGGACTCACGGTAGCCTATGGAGCGCATGGCCTTCAGTTCCGGTCCGAAACCGGCCTCCAGCAGAGCCCGGACCTCGTCCAGGAGCCCCGTGGCCAGCATCCGGTCAACCCGCCGTTCTATCCGTTCGTACAGCTCCCGGCGTTCCACCCGGATGCCGATGGCGAGGCTCCGGTAGCGCTCTGCGGCAAAGCCGTGCTCGTGCTGGTAGCGGGAGAGCGGGATGCCGGTCAGGTGGTACACCTCCAGCCCGCGGATGATGCGCACCAGATTGTTGGGGTGGATCGTGGTTGCAAGTTGCGGGTCAACCCGGCGCAACCGCTCCAGCATGGCCTGGTTGCCCAGTTCCCGCGCCTCTTCCTGCAGTCGCCGGCGCAGCTCTCCGGCGCCGCTGGGGGAGTCCACCAGGCCGTGCAGCAGGGCGCGCAGGTAGAGGCCGGTGCCCCCCACCACGATGGGGCGCTTTCCCCGCCGGATGATGCCTGAAATCGCCTGGCTGGCCGCGTCGCTGAAGTCGGCGGCCGAGAAAGGCCGGTCCGGATCGGCCACGTCCAGCAGATGGTGGGGGACGGCGCCCATCTCCCCGACGGTCGGCTTGGCCGTGCCGATGTCCATGCCGCGATGGATCTGCATGGAGTCGGCATTGACGATCTCTCCGTCCAGTTCCCGCGCCAGTCGTACCGCCAGTTCGCTCTTGCCCGAGGCGGTGGGTCCGCAGATGATCAGTATGCGGGGGAGTGCCGGCCCTGTCATGTGCGTTTGAAGATCCTCTCCAGTTCTCCCAGGGTGATGACATGGGAAACCGGGCGGCCATGGGGGCAGCTGGCGGCGAAGTCGGTGCCGTCCATGCCGTGCAGCAGTTCCCTGATCTGGCGCTCTTCCAGGCGATGGACGCCGCGTACGACGCTGTGGCAGGCGATACGCGAGAGCAGGGCGTCGCGGCTATCCAGGAAGGCCGAGCTGGCGCCCAGCTGGGTCAGCTCGGCCAGCAGATCCCTGATCAGTCCGCTGGCGTCACGGGCGATTGCCAGGCGGGGGATGGCGCTGACGATGACCGTGTTGCCGCCGAAGGGCTCCAGCTCGAAGCCGATGCGGGCCAGTTCGTTACCGAAGCGCCTGGCCGTGTCCGCTTCGCTGAAGGAGAGTTCCAGTGTCTCGGGGAAGAGCAGGCGTTGGGACTCCACTCCGTCGGTGTCGAACTGGTGGCGCAGCTTCTGGAAGGCAACCCGTTCGCTGGCCGCGTGCTGGTCGATGATCACCAGCTGATCCCCGGACTGGCAGAGGATGTACTCGTCGTGGAACTGTCCGATGATCCTCAGTGCCGAGAAATATCCCTGGGGGTCGGCGGCAGGCTCCCGGGGTAGGAAGGGGGTGGGCGCCTCCCTGACCGATACGCTTTCCGTCCCGGGGGTATGCCGCGGGTCCGGTTGTGGCCTCGCCGTCTCATGGAAGCGGGGGGGATCCGGTTTGCGGGCCATGGCCAGGGATGCCTGGGCCGCGGCGGCGACCCGCTCCCGGTAGGCCTGGCTTATGGATGGGGCGCCGACGGCGGCCGGTTGAACCGGAGTCTGGGGGCGGGGCAGCCAGGGGGAGCGCTTGAGCAGCTCTTCCAGGGCCGATTGCAGCGTATCATGCACCAGCGACTGGCGGCGGAAGCGCACCTCGTGCTTGGTGGGATGCACATTCACATCCACCTCGGCGGGGGGGAGTTGGATAAACAGGGCCACCACCGGGTAGCGGCCCCGGTCCATGACTCCCCGGTAGGCCTGCATGATGGCGTGCTGGATCACCTTGTCCCGGATGAAACGGCCGTTTATGTAGGTGAACATGGCGCTGGTGGTGGAGCGGCAGGCGGCGGGGGAGGAGATGTAGCCGCTGATGTCGATTCCGTCGCGGGAGAGATGCAGCTCGTGCAGGCTGGCGGCGGTACCCTTCCCCAGGGCCTGGGAAAGGCGCCGCAGCAGGTCTCCCCGCTGCACCCGCAGCAGGTCGCGGCCGTCGCTGCTGCAGCTGAAGGCCACATCGGGTCGGGAGATGGCCATGCGGGTCAGGCAGTCCCCCACATGGCCGGCCTCGGTTTCGGCGCTGCGCAGAAACTTGAGCCGTGCCGGGGTGTTGAAGAAGATCTGTTCGACGCTGATCACCGTGCCGGGGGCCATGCCGCAGGCCCTCACATCCCGCACCTTTCCCCCCTCCACGATGATCTCGGTCCCCTCCGGGCTGTCCGTTTCTCGGCTGCTCAGGCGCAGGCGGGAGACCGACGCGACGGAGGGGAGCGCCTCGCCGCGGAAACCGAGGGTGTGGATGCCGTCCAGATCATTGTCGCTCCTGATTTTGCTGGTGGCGTGGCGCTCCAGGGACAGGAGGGCGTCCTCGCGGGACATGCCGTGTCCGTTGTCCGTGATCCTGATCAGGCGCCTGCCCCCTGCAGCGATCTCCACGGAGATATCCGTTGCGCCGGCATCCAGGGAGTTTTCAATCAGCTCCTTGATGACCGATGCAGGTCGTTCCACAACCTCGCCGGCGGCGATTTTGTTGGTGATGATTTCGGGCAGGATTGCGATGCGCTGGGACACGGAAAAACTCCAGGGAGTGCAGGGGAACAAAAAAGAGCGGGCTGCCCCGCTCTGGTTGATAAGGCGTCGTGGAAACGGACTATTTCTTTATGGCTGCGTCATCGATCTCGCCGAACAGGCTGGTGAAGTCGTCGTCAGCCTTCTTTTTGGGCTCGCCGCCCGGTGATTCGACGGTGGTGTCGTCCCAGGAGAAGCTGCTCAGGTCGTACTCGCCGGGGGCGTCGCCCGCCAGGGGGGGCGTGGCAGCCATGGCTGGCCCTGCGGAGGGTGATGGTTCACTCAGCTGTGTGGTTTCAAGCAGGTCGGCGAAGGCGTCCTCCGGCGTGGCGTTCTTGGCCGTTGCCTGGTCGTCGTCAAAGGAAAAAGAGAAAGGCGAAGCCGGTTCGGCGGGGGAGGGGGCTGGCCGTTCATCGAAGCTGAAGGGGGTGCTGACGGGGGGCTCCTCCACGGGGGTGGCCGGCTTCTGGTCGGGCATGTCGAAGGAGAACATGTCGGTCGCCTGTTCCGCCGGTTGCTGGGGGACTGTGGCTGGGACAGCCTCGGCCACTATGGCCGCAGCCATGGTGGCGCGCTTGTTCATCTGGAACACGACCGGTTTCAGCCCGTAGGTTTCCCGGTGGGCAATCAGGTCGTGTGAACATTTCTTGCAGGTATCGTTGCTTTCGAAACTGGTATACCCGCATTTCGGACATTTCATGGGATTCTCCTCTGTGCAGCCTGTCTCCGCCGGGCAGGGGCTCCGCTGGGAGCGGCCGGCGGATGCTGGGCTACATGTTTCCCCAAATATACTGAAGTATTGCGGTAATGGCAAGGGATGCCGTTTCCGTGCGCAGGACCCTCTTCCCCAGGCTGACGGGGAGAAAGCCGTGCCCGATGAAGCAGCGAACCTCTCGGGGATCGAAGCCTCCCTCGGGGCCGATGGCTACAATGGCCGATGCGGGACGGGGAAGCTGCTCCAGGGCGTTCTTCAGCCCTTGCCGGCGTTCCCCCTCCCAGAGCAGCAGGCGCAGCTCATGGTCGCAGGAGCCTGCCGCCCGCTCCGCGTCGGGAAACCAGCTGACCGCCGGTATGCGTCGTCTGCCGCACTGGCGCGCCGCCTCGGCGGTGATCCTGTTCCAGCGCTCCAGCTTTCCCTTGTGTTGTTCCTCGCGTACGCGGGCAACGGAACGGCACCCGGCGAACAGGCGGAAGTCATGCACTCCCAGCTCGGTTCCCTTCTGCAGGATCAGATCGGTCTTCTCCCCCTTGGGAAGGGCCTGGCAGATGGTTATGGCCGGCGTTTCCCCTTCGCCGTTGCCGGGAACAACTGATCCCGCGATCCTGACCATGACCCTCTCTTTCTCCACCTGTTGGATGGATCCCCGGTGTTCAGCCCCCTGCTCGTCCACCAGGGTGACCGATGCGCCCGGACCCAGCCGCAGTACCCGCACCATGTGGCTGAACAGGTCCCCCTCCAGCCAGGCATGGTTGTCCTGGATGCTGCGGGAGCTGATCATGAAGCGCCGGCCGCTCATGCTCGTGCGGCTCTCCGGTAGACCATGGCCACCCATTCACCCTGCCGCCGCGTCTCACGGTATTCCAGCTCTTGGCAGGCGAATCCGGCGCGGACCAGCTGCTCTCTTTCCGCCAGGATGCCGGAGAGCACCAGCATCCCTCCTACCGACAGGCGCTGGATCAGCTGCGGTGCCAGACGCACCAGCTCTTCCGCAAGGATGTTGGCCAGGATGACGTCGAAGGTCCCCGGGAGCGCCTCCAGGGGGGTCGTGTCGCACTCTACCTGATCCGTCAGGTCGTTGAGCGCCAGGTTTTCCCGGGCAACTTCCACCGCCTGGGGGTCGATGTCCACCGCGACGACCCGGCCGGCGCCCAGTCGGACAGCAGCCATGGCCAGGATGCCCGAGCCGGTGCCCAGGTCCAGCACCGCTGGGGTCAGCAGGATCGGCATGCCGTCCATGATCTCTTCCAGCAGCTCCAGGCAGAGGCGGGTGGTCTCGTGCCCTCCGGTGCCGAAGGCCATGCCCGGGTCCAGGCGCAGCACGATGTCGTCGGGATATGGCGGCGGTTCCTCCCAGGTCGGCACGATCATCAGTCGCCGGCCGACGCGTAGCGGCTTGAAGTTTGCCTTCCAGCTGCTGCTCCAGTCTTCGCTCTGCACCGTGGAGATGATTGGCCTGGGGATGGAGAGGCCCGGATGCTGCTCGGCAAGCCGGTCGAGGAAGTTCTGGATCTCCTCCAGCCGGGCATCCACGTCTTCATCTTCGCTGAAATAGGCCTTGACCGTTTTGATGGCGGAGAGGGTGATTTCGTCGGTTGAAAATGCGTCCACGTCCAGGTTCTCGGTGCAGACGCCGGTGCCGGAGAGTTCGCCCAGATACGAGGCCAGGATGTCGGCCAGATCGGCGGGAATGTCACAGGTGATTTCAAGCCAGCGGGTAGTCATGGGTTTCCTTGTGGTTATGTTTTTCAAATGAGTTCGGTATGTTATCAATATGCTGCACGTCTGGCAATAAAAACCTTGACAAATAGTACTGTTCTAATTAGAAATATAATAGTGCGTTAATAAGACAGGAACGGGGGCTGGTAGCATGAAACGTATCTACGTCATATCCGATGCAACCGGAGAAACGGCTGAAAGGGTCATCCGTGCCGCCCTGTCACAGTTCTACTATGATGAGGTCAGGGTGGTGCGGCTCTGCCAGATTCATAATGAAAACGACGTGCAGCAGGCCATGTCGGTGGCTATCGCCGAGCCGGGGATGATCGCCTATACCCTGGTGGATCCATCCCTCTCCCAGAAGGTGGCCCAGCTGGCCGAGGATCACGGTATGTACGCCGTGGACCTCCTGGGGGGGCTGATCTACAGCCTGTCCTGTTTTTTGGGCGCCACCTCCCAGGCAAAGCCGGGACTGCTGCACCGTATCGATACCGACTATTTCAAGCGCATGGAGGCGGTCAACTTCACCGTCACCCATGATGATGGCCAGGATACGCAGTACCTGCACAAGGCCGACCTGGTTCTGGTGGGCGCCTCCCGTTCATCCAAGACTCCGCTCTCCATGTACCTGGCCCACAAAGGGTACAAGGTGGCCAACGTACCGTTGATCATTGGCATCGACCCTCCCGTTGAACTGTTCCAGATCGAGCAGGAGAAGGTAGTCGGTCTGGTCATCGACCCCAAGCGACTGGTGGAAATCCGCACCTCGCGCCTGATCAACATGCGCCAGAGCCCCCGGGGGAACTATGCCGATTACCAGCGGGTCGAGGACGAAATCACCTCCTGCCGGCGGCTCTATCGCCAGCACCCCCAGTGGATGGTCATCGACATGACCAACAAGTCGGTGGAGGAGGCAGCCTCGGAGATCCTGCGTAAAATGGCTGTACGTGAAAAACGAATTACCGAAGCACGCGTAAAAGGAGACATATCATGAAAATTCTTGTTGTAGAAGATGAAAAAAAAGTTGCCGGCTTTATCAAGCGCGGTCTGGAGGAGGACGATTATTCGGTCACCATCGTCCATGATGGCGCCGAGGGGCTCAAACAGGCCCAGTCCGGCGAGTACAGCCTGGCGATCCTGGATGTGATGGTGCCCAAGAAGGATGGACTGACCGTGATCCGGGAACTGCGCGAGGGAGGCAGCCAGATGCCTGTCCTGATGCTGACCGCCCGGGGAACGACCGATGACATCGTGTCCGGCCTGGAGGCGGGGGCCGATGACTACCTGACCAAGCCCTTCGCCTTTGCCGAGCTTCTGGCCCGCGTCAGGGCGCTTCTACGCCGTAGCGAGCATGATCGCGGGGCGGAGATCTTCTTCGCCGACCTGCGCCTCGATCCGGTCTCCCACAAGGTCTGGCGCAGCGGCAACGAGATCGACCTGACCGCCAAGGAGTACGGCCTGCTGGAATACCTGGTCCGCAACCCCAACAAGGTGCTCTCCCGCGCCATGATCGCCGAGCATGTCTGGGACTACGCCTTTGACAGCTTCACCAACATCATCGATGTGTACGTCAATTATCTGCGCAAGAAGGTGGACAAGGAATACTCCACGAAGCTGATCCACACCGTGCGCGGCCAGGGGTATATCCTCAGGGAGGGGTAGACAGGCCGCATGCGGCGGGGATTGATTTTTTCGGGCGCTATGCTATAGTGCCGACGAAACAGAGCAAGGGGCGGCGTCGTCACATCAGTGAGACCCGCCCCTCGTTGTTCGATTCTCACACGCTTCAGGGAGGTTGAAAGCATGTCAACAGCATTCCAATGGTCGCTGCGCCTCGTGATCGGGATGGTGGTCCTCGCCGTCTCTCTTCCGCTACCGTCATTCGCCAGGGTGATCAGTCCCGATTTCGTCGAACTCTCCACGAAACTGACCCCCACGGTGGTCAACATCCGCACGGTAAAGAACATCAAGCCGGCGCAACGCAGCCAGCGCTCGCCCCAGGGCAATCAGCACGACAAGTTCTTCGAGGAATTCTTCGGCCGCTTTTTCGATGAGATGCCCCAGCAACGTCCCCGTCGCGAGCAGAGCCTGGGCACCGGTTTCATCATCGATGCCGAGGGGTACGTGCTCACCAACAACCATGTGGTCAGCGGCGCCGACGAGGTGATGGTCAAGCTGGCCGACGGGCGCGAGCTGAAGGGGGAGATCAAGGGGGTCGACGAGAAGCTGGACCTGGCCCTGGTCAAGATCAACGATGGCAAGACCTTTCCCTTTGCCGAGCTGGGTGACAGCGATGCGCTGCAGGTGGGGGAATGGGTCATGGCCATTGGAAACCCCTTCGGCCTGGCCCATACCGTCACTGCCGGCATCGTCAGCGCCAAGGGGCGCGTGATCGGCAGCGGCCCCTATGACGACTTCATCCAGACCGATGCCTCCATCAACCCGGGCAACTCCGGCGGCCCGCTCTTCAACGCCAGCGGCAAGGTGATCGGCATCAATACCGCCATCATCGCCGGCGGCGGTGGCGGCATCGGCTTCGCCATTCCGGTCAATATCGCTAAAGCCACTGTCAGCCAATTGCGCCAGAGCGGCAAGGTCACCCGCGGCTATCTGGGGGTGCGCTTCCAGCCGCTGACGCCTGAACTGGCCAAATCCTTTGGCCTGGAATCGGACAAGGGTGCCCTGATCTCCAGTGTGGAAAAAGAGGGGCCGGCGGAGAAGGCCGGACTCAAGGCTGGCGACGTGATCCTGGAGTTCGACGGCAAGGCGATCAACGAGGGGAGCGAACTCCCCCGCTATGTGGCGGTGACGCCGGTGGGCAAGAAGGTCAAGGTCCTGTTCGCCCGTGACGGCAAGCGCCAGAGCCTGAATGTGGTCATCGCCAAGCTGAAGGATGGCGAACAGGCGGCGGTGGATGGCGACGGCGGTGCGGAGAGCGACAAAATCGGCATAACCGTCCAGGAACTGACCAGGGAACTGGCCGGCCGCATCGGCATCAGGGAGGCAAAGGGACTGGTGGTGACCCAGGTTACGCCCGGATCACCGGCCGAAGAGGCAGGGGTGACCACCGGGGCCGTCATCATCGAGATCAACGGCCAGCGTCCCGACAACCTGCAGAAATTCAATGCCGTGCTCTCCACGATCAAGAAGGGGGACATCGTGCGTCTCCTGTTGCGCCGTTCCGACGGCAGCATCCAGTACGTGGGGATGCGGGCCGAATAACAACCGATCACAGGGAAAAACAGGCGGGGCGGGTTTCAGACCCGCCCCGCGTTTTGATCATTCCCTGTTCCGCTCCACCCGATTAGCGAAAGGAACCAAGCTTCATGGGCGTCTATGCCAACACTGTCAGCATCACCCAGTTCACCATCAGCGGCGACATCCCCCAGAAGGACCAGTTTGACTGGTTCTCCGGGAAACTGGCCGGCCGCGCCTTCCAGTCCATCGAAAACTCCAGCGACGAACTCTCCGAGGGGTGGACCCAGGTGGACCATCCCGACGATTCCGGTTTCCAACTCCCGTCAGCCTTCTGGCGCGACAACTACCTGGTATTTTCTCTGCGCCGCGACCAGCGCAGGATACCGGCCGCCGTCCTCAAGTCCCACACTGCCCGCGAAGAGGGGGCCTTTCTGGCCCAGCACCCTAACCTGCGGCGCACGCCCAAGGACAAGCGCACCGAGATCAAGGAGCAGGTGCAGTTGCGCCTCATGACCCGCTGTCTGCCGGTCCCCGCCACGGTGGACGTTGTCTGGGACCTGAAGCGCGGCGTGCTGACCCTGTTCAGCCTGGGAAGCAAGGTGGTCGAGCGCTTCGAGGACATCTTCCGCAAGAGCTTCGAGGGGCTGCACCCGCTGGCGATCCATCCCTTTGCCCGGGCCAGCATGCTGCTGGAGGGGGAGTTGCTGGAAAAGCTGGAGAAAGCCAACCAGGCCAATTCCGATTCTGCCGTTGCCCTGATCCGCGACAACCAGTGGCTTGGCTGGGACTTTCTGCTCTGGCTCCTGCAGCGCGGCCTGAACGGCGAGGGGGATTTCAGGATCAGCCGTCCCGGACACTTCAGCACGGGCGAAGGGTTCACCGCCTGGATCGACGACCGCATCTTGCTCCAGGGTGGAGGCGAGGAGGGGGGCATCCAGAAGGTCTCCGTGTCAGGCTCCCAGGACAGCTACCTGGAGGCCATCTCCGCCATCAAGGGGGGCAAGAAGATCACCAGCGCCACCATCTGCATGGAGAAGGACGAGAACCTCTGGAAGCTGACCCTGAAAGGGGAGACCTTCGGTTTCGCCTCCTTCAAATGCCCCCAGGTGCGCATCGAGCGGGACAGCACCGTGGAGGAGATGAGCGAACGGGAGGCGGCCTTCTTCGAGCGCATGTTCCTGCTGGAGCAGGGGATCCAGCTCTTTGACAGCCTGTTCGTAACCTTTCTGGAGGAGCGGCTGACGGACGCCTGGAACGGGCGCATCGTGGCCATCCAGGAGTGGTTGGAGGGTAAGTGACGTGAAATTCATCGACGAAGTAACCCTGTTCGCCTCTTCCGGCCATGGCGGCGCCGGCTGCGTGGCTTTCCGCCGCGAGAAGTTCATCGAGTTCGGCGGTCCCAACGGCGGCGACGGCGGCAAGGGGGGGGATGTGGTTTTCGTGGCCAAGGCCGGGCTGTCATCCCTGCTGGAGCTGCGCCACCGCCCGCACCAGAAGGCCGAGAAGGGACATAACGGGCAGGGGAAGAACCGCCATGGCGCGTCCGGCGCCGATCTGGTGATCAAGGTTCCGGTGGGCACGGTGATCAGCGATGCCGAGAGCGGCGAGCAGTTGGCCGACCTGGCCGAGAACGGCCAACGGGTGGTGCTGCTCAAGGGGGGGCGCGGCGGACAGGGCAATGCCCGCTTTGCCTCCGCCACCCATAAGACCCCCCGTTTCGCCCAGCCGGGGGAAGAGGGGCAGGAGGCTAAGCTGCGGCTTGAGCTGAAGCTGATGGCCGATGTGGGGCTTTTGGGGCTGCCCAATGCGGGCAAGTCGTCGCTGATAACCAAGATTTCTGCAGCGCGGCCCAAGATCGCCGATTACCCCTTCACCACCATCAAGCCCTCCCTGGGGGTGGTGCCGTACAAAAACGCACGTTCCTTTGTCATGGCCGACATACCGGGCATCATCGAGGGGGCCCACGAGGGGGCCGGCCTGGGGCACCGCTTCCTCAAGCACCTGGAACGTTCCGGGATCCTGCTGCACCTGGTGGACATCTCCTGGATGCCGGAGCGTGATCCCCTGGCCGAGTACGAGGCGGTCACCCGCGAACTGACCATGTTCAGCCCCGAGCTGGCGGCCAAGGAACAGGTGGTGGTGATCACCAAGCTGGACCTGCCCCAGACCCGCGAGAAACTGGCGGAGATCAGGAGCTGGTTCGAGGAGCGGGGCATCAGGGTCTTTCCGATCTCCTCCGCCACCGGCGAGGGGGTTGGCGAACTTTTGGACGAGATCGCCCGCCGCCTGTGGGGCCGGATTGAAGAGGAGTGGTGATGCGCCGGGAGCTTTTCAGGAAGATTAAGCGGGTGGTGGTCAAGATCGGCAGCAGGGTGCTGACAGACGATGAGGGCGCCTTGGACATGGGGGTCATCGGACGCATCTGTGGAGATATCGCCAGCCTGCGCAGGCAGGGGCGCCAGGTGGTGCTGGTCTCCTCCGGAGCCATCGCCGCCGGCCGCAGCGAGCTGGGCATGACCGAAAAGCCCCGGACCATACCGCACAAGCAGGCTGCGGCGGCCATCGGCCAGACCCGCATGATGCGGGCCTACGAGGAGTCTTTTGCTCCCCACGGCCTCAAGGTGGCCCAGGTGCTGCTTACCAGGGAGGACCTGGCCAGCCGGCAGCGTTTCCTGAATGCCCGTGCCACCCTGGACGCCCTCTTGGGCTTCGGCGTCATCCCGGTGATCAACGAGAACGACACGGTGGTGGTGGAAGAGATCAAGTTTGGCGACAACGACAACCTCTCCGCCCTGGTGACCAACGTGGCCGAGGCCGGGCTGCTGGTGATCATGACCGATATCGAGGGGTTTTACAGTGCTGATCCGCGCAGCAACCCGGATGCGGTGCTGGTGCCGCTGGTCCAGGGGATCACCCGCGAGATCGAGCGTGCCGCCGGCGGTTCCGGCTCCAGTGTCGGCACCGGGGGCATGGCCACCAAGGTGGCGGCCGCCAAGAAGGCCGCCAAGAATGGTGTGCCCACCATCATCGTGCCGGGCAAGCGCGAGGGGATCATCGCCACGCTCATGGCCGGCCAGGAGGTGGGGACCCTGTTTCTGCCGCTAGACGCCTGCCTGAACCGGCGCAAGCACTGGCTCGCCTATTCCCTGAAACCGGCCGGGCGGATCATCGTGGATGACGGCGCCCGCGAGGTGCTGCTGAAGAAGGGGAAGAGTCTGTTGCCCTCCGGCGTGCTGCGGGTGGAGGGGCGTTTCGAGCGGGGCGCCTGCGTTAGGGTCTGCGGTTCGGACGAGCAGGAGTTCGCCCGGGGGCTGTCCGACTACTCCAGCAGCGAAATCGCCCGTCTGGCCGGCCAGAGGAGCAGCCGCATCGAGGCCATCCTGGGCTACCGCTACGGTGACGTGATCATCCACCGGGACAATCTGGTGGTGCTGTAAGAAGATTCGTGAATTTTAACGAACAGGGCCCGCTTTTGCGGGCCCTGTTCGTTTCAAGGCTGTTCCGTTAATGCCCGGAACGCTGGCTGGTCGGCGCGGACTACTTCCGGCGGTGGACGGCGAAGGGGCTCCAGGCCTGGTCGATGGACATCAGCTCCAGGGTGTTGATATTGACGTGCTCGGGACGGTTGATCACCCAGTATATGGTTTCGGCGATGTCCTCGGCCGTCAGCGCCTCGGTACCGCTGTAGACCTGGGAGGCCATCTTTTCATTCCCCTTGAACCTGACCTTGGAGAACTCCGTCTCGGCCATGCCGGGCTGGATGCAGGTCACCCGCACCCTGGTTCCCAGCAGGTCGCAGCGCAGGTTCAAGGAGAACTGCTCCACGAAGGCCTTGGTGCCACCATAGACGTTGCCCCCCGGGTAGGGCCAACTGCCGGCCACCGAGCCCAGGTTGACGATATGGCCGCGGTTGCGGGCCACCATGCCGGGCAGGATCTGGCGGGTGCAGTACATCAGCCCCTTGATGTTGGTGTCCACCATGGTCTCCCAGTCGTCCAGGTCCACCTTGTGGGCCGGCTCCAGACCCAGGGCCAGGCCGGCGTTGTTGATCAGCACGTCGATGTCGCGGAAACGCTCGGGGAGCGACTCCACGGCGTCTTTCACCGCCACCCGGTCACGCACATCCAGGGGAATCACGTGCACCTCCGTTTTTCCGGACAGCTCCCGTTGCAGCGTCAGCAGCGGGTCGCTACGGCGCGCCGTCAGGATCAGCCGGTTTCCCTGGGCGGAGAAGATGCGGGCGCAGGCTGCGCCGAAGCCGGCCGATGCGCCGGTGATGAAGATTGTTTTTTCGTTCATGAGATAGCTCCCTCCTGGTAGTCGTGACCTGTTTTCGGTAGAACCGCCATGGTGCCGCTCATGGCAGCGGCCACGCATTGTATGCTCACTTCTCCTCTCTGTTGACCACATTCACCGGCGATCCGGCACAGAAGCTCCTGACGTTGCCCACGGCGATCTCCAGCAGTCGTTCCCGCGCCTCCTTCGGCGCCCAGGCGATGTGCGGGGTGATGATGCAGTTCCTGGCGCTCAAAAGCGGATTGTCGCTTTGCACCGGCTCGACGGAGACGACGTCCAGGCCGGCGGCGTAGACCTTGCCGGAGCTGAGCGCCTGGGCCAGGTCCTCTTCGACGATCAACGGGCCGCGGGAGGTGTTGATGATGATCACCCCGTCCTTCATCCTGGCGATGCTGTCCCTGTTGATGATCCCACGGGTCTTTTCCGACAGGGGGCAGTGCAGGGAGATGACGTCCGACTTTTCCAGCAGTTCGTCCAGCTCCACGTACTGCATGGTCTCGCTTTCCCGTTCCGGGACTCTCCTGCTGCCCGCAGCCAGGACCCTCATTCCCAGGGCCTGGGCGATCTGCCCGGTTTTGCGGCCAATGCGCCCGAAACCGATGATGCCCATGGTCTTGCCGTCCAGTTCGATCAGCGGTTGTTTCCAGTAGCAGAAGTCGGCGCTCTCCGCCCACTCCCCCTCCCTGACGCTCCGGCCATGCAGGCCTATGTGATGGCAGATCTCCAGAAGCAGGGCGATGGCGAACTGGCCGACGGCGCTTGTCCCGTAGCTGGGCACGTTGGTGACGGTTATCCCCCGCTCACGTGCTGTCTCCACGTCAACCACGTTGTACCCCGTTGCCAGGACCCCCACATAGCGCAGTGACGGACAGGAGTCCAGCACATCCCGGTCGATGACTGTCTTGTTGGTGATGACGATTTCAGCGTTGCCGATACGTTCCACCGTCCTGTCTGCCGGGGTTCGCTCGTAGACGACCGTGTCACCCAGTTCCTTCAGGTCGTCCCAGCTTAAGTCTCCCGGGTTCAGGGTGTATCCGTCCAGCACGACAATATTCATGATCAAGACTCCTCTCCGTATCGGGTACAAGGTGCGGCATCAAAGCCGTGTCACGATATGGGGGCCCGAAGCGCTAATTTTCAGTATGTGCATCAGCGACGTTCGGCGCTTCGGAATGGTGGGTATCCCTTTTCGCCAGGCTATCCGTCACACGCACTCCGCTTCCGGAAGATTCCCCGCCACTCCCGCCTCGTCCCGGCTCAGGGCCACCCGTTTCAGGAGCGGCAGGAGACTGTCAGACTCTATCCCCCCCTGCTGGCACAGCGCCAGCAACTCATCGGTCAGCGGTGCGCAGACCACCAGCCTTCTGCCGTCCGGCATGGTCAGGCCGGTCCTGAAGGAGTGCAGGGCAAAGCCGGCCAACTCCTCCACGACCCTGCCGCTGTAGCGCTGGTCTCCCAGGATGGGATGGCCGATCATCTCCAGGTGACGCCTGATCTGGTGCATGCGTCCGCTGAACGGCAGCAGTTCCAGCAGGGAAAAGCCGCAGCCCTGCGCCAGGAGGCGGTAGTCGGTCCGGCACTCCTTGCCGTCCAGTGGCGCATCGATTACTCCCGCGCCATCGGGTCGGCCGGCTACCAGCGCCAGGTAGAGCTTGTCCAGACCGGTTTCCTTGACCTGCCTGCCGAATATGCCGGCCGCTGTTGAGCTTTTGGCCAGGATCACCGCGCCGGATGTGCCGCGGTCCAGGCGATTGACCGGGTAGAGCTTGCAGGGGGTGCCGCGCCAGGCCATGAAGGCCGTGCCTTGCTCCACCAGGTTTGTTTCTTGTTCAGCGGTGCGATGCATGGCAAGGCCGGAGGGCTTGTTGACGATGGCGATCTGGTCGTCCTCGTAGAGGATGTCCAGGCCGGGCCGCTCAGTGGAGATGAGCGCCGTCAGCGAGGTGCTCTCCTTGAGTGTCACCCTGTCATCGATGGTCAGCAGGCTGTCGGCCGTTGCCGGTGCGGCGTTGACCTTGACGGCGCCGCTTCTGATCAGCTTGCGGGGGTAGGCGAAGGATGCCTGCGGCAGGAGGAGGCGCAGATAGCTCTCCAAACGGCGGCAGTGGTCATGGGGCGTAATGGTATAGGTCAGCATGGGGTTCCTGAAACAAAGGGGTTAGCGGCAAATATCGCGGTCAGCCATCAGGTTGGCCAGGGAGCGGTCGTAGGTTTTCTCTCCCTGGGGGGTGAACATGCAGGCGGTTGCCTCGCCCCGCTCCCGGTGATAGGCGACACACTTGCAGCAGTTGCCCCGGTTGGGGCAGGCGGGCGTGTAGGTGCAACGGCACTTGTCGCCGGTAGGTACGCATTCCATGGATGGCTCCTCCGTGATCTTTCTGTTGCGGCAACGCAGTGTATCCCATTTCCGGTCTCACCTCCAGGTGCAAAAACTATCGATAGCGCACCTGGGCAGGTCGCGGCGGCTCAATCCCTCAGATAGTGGCAGCTGTATCCCCCCGGGTTTTTTAGCAGATAATCCTGGTGGTACTCCTCGGCCGGGTAGAAGGTCGTGGCCGGGACGATTTCGGTGACCAGCGGCGCTTTCCATTTCCCTGACCTGTCCACCGTACGCTTGACCCGCTCGGCGATGGTTCGCTGAAGCTCACTTGTGTAAAAAATGGCTGACCGGTACTGGCTTCCCTGGTCGTTCCCCTGGCGGTCTTTGGTGGTGGGGTCGTGCATGCGGAAGAACCAGGTGGCCAGCAACTCCTCATAGCTCAGTCGGCGCGGGTCGAAGACGATCTCCACGCTCTCGGCGTGCCCGCTCTTGGAGTCGTGGGTGTCCTCGTAGCGCGGGTTTTTCAGGTGCCCGCCAGTGTAGCCCACCCGTGTGGAAACCACTCCCGGTATTGTGCGCAGGATGTCCTGCATGCCCCAGAAACAGCCTCCGGCCAGTACGGTTGTCTCGCATTCCGGCGCATCGGTCTTGACGCCAGCGGCCTCGAACCGCGGCGCATAGAGGCCGTATCCCTCGCTCCACAGTTTGCCGGCCGGGATGAAGCGCAGCGCGGCGGAGTTGATGCAGTAGCGCTGGCCGGTGGGCGCAGGGCCGTCATTGAAGAGATGCCCCAGGTGGGAGTCCCCGTCCCGGGAGCGGACCTCGGTGCGCCCCATGCCCTGACCGGTGTCTTCCCTGCTGGTGATCTGCTCCTTCTCCAGGGGCTGGGAAAAACTGGGCCAGCCGCTGCCGGAGTCGAACTTGTGCAGGGAGCTGAACAGCGGCTCGCCGGAAACCACGTCCACGTAGATGCCGGGATCGTGGTTGTTCCAGTAGGCATTCTGGAAGGGGGGCTCGGTGCCGCACTGCTGGGTGACCCGGTACTGCTCCGGGGTGAGCCGTTTCTTCAGTTGATCAGGTTCCGCTTTCTGGTAAGCTGCAGGTTTGTCTTTCATCATAGCCCCCTTTCCGCTGCTGTCGCAGGATGCCAGGCATAGAGATGCAGTGATCCATGTCAGCAGGGCGACAACGGAATACAGCCATCTGTTCTGCTTTATCCGGGCATCCCCTCCGTGTGGTGGCCGTGATCCCCTCATGACGATTGGCCATCGCGCAGCAGGATGCTCCTGCTGTAGAGCAGGAAGTCATCCAGGTGCTTTTCGATGATGGCGATGACGATGGGCAGTTGCAGGTCCTGGTAGTCATGCACGGCGATGTTGCGGAAGCCGACCATGCGTTTCAGGCTGTCTGCCAGGCTGTCTTCGATGTATCCGGCCCGGGCGAGCAGTGAAAATACGTCGCGGGCGCTCTGGGGAACACCCAGCCGGTCTCGCCGGATCAGGTGCTGGCCCATGTCCAGCGCAGCCTCGCAGGCGCGCTGGACATTCAGGATGGCCGCGTCCTGGCGCGTATAATCCTCCGCAAAGGATGCGGTGTTCCGTTCGTATTCCTCGCGGGCTCGTTTTACGCAGCGCTCGATGCTGGCGGCCTTGTTGATCAGTACGTCATCGACCATGAATGGTTCCTTCCCTCAGGATATCCCCCAACAGTTCGGCTCGGGATCTGTCCAGCTCGGTTTTCTCGCTCAGGATGGCTGCCTCATATATTCCGGCCCGAACATCACGTCCCCACCAGCGCTCACCCCGGGTGATGACCTGGTACTGCATTACCGTTGAAGCGGCGCGCAGGTCCAGAAGGTCCACCTCGCATCCGGCCAGATCTGCCAGCTTTCCGGAAAGATCCCAGAGCAGAAGCGGGTCGGCATACCCTTCGACCAGGACCGCCAGGTCGAGATCACTCTCCGGCTCGGCCGTGCCCTGTATGCGGCTGCCGAATGCGTAGACTGCCAGCAGGCCGGGAAGGCCTTCCTGTATGGCAGCAATGATCGCCTCTTGATTCATGGCGGAACAACCTCGCTTCGATCCGTTTGATCCTGCTTTACGTACCTTTCTGGCGACTATAGCATCTGTTCCGGTGCGCGCACACAACAAAAAAAACCGCTCAACCGTTAGAACGGCTGAGCGGGTCAGGATCTGGTAAAGCAGGTATTCGGATGCCCCTTGGGGTGCTCTGGGACTCCGGCTCAGATGATCTTGTTCAGCGGATACTCGATGATCCCCTCGGCCCCCAGCTTGATCAGCTCGGGGATGACGCGGCGCACCTCCTTCTCGCTCATGACGCTCTCGATGGAGAGCCAGTCGGAGTTGTACAGGTGGGAGACGGTGGCGTTCTTCAGGCTGGGCAGCACGCTGGTGATGGCCTCGACCTTGTCACCGGGGGCGTTCATCTTGAGCCCCACCATGTTCTCGGCAGCCAGGGATGATTTCAACAGGGTGGCGATCTGCTCGATCTTCTCCCGCTTCCAGGGGTCGGCCCAGGAGGCCTTGTTGGCGATCAGCACCGGCACCGACTCCATCAGTTCGCAGACGATGCGCAGGCCGTTGGCCTTGATGGTGGAGCCGGTCTCGGTGACTTCCACGATGGCATCGCACAGGCCGTCAACCACCTTGGCTTCGGTGGCGCCCCAGGAGAACTCCACGTTGACCGGGATGTTGCGCTCGCTAAAGTAGCGCTTGGTGAAGCCGACCAGTTCGGTGGCGATGGTGGCGCCGGCCAGGTCCTCCGGCCCCTTGACGTTGGAATCGCCGTTTGCCACCAGCACCCAGCGTGCCGGGCGCCGGGAAACCTTGGAGTAGACCATCTCGCAGACTTCCACCACGTCGGACTGGTTCTCGCTGACCCAGTCGCGGCCGGCGATGCCGGCGTCGATGGTGGCGCGCTCCACGTAGCGCCCCATCTCCTGGGGGCGGATCAACTTACAGGTCATCTCACTGTCGTCGATGCCTGGGAAATAGCTGCGCGACGAGATGCTCACCTGCCAGCCCGACTTTTTGAACAGCTCAACGGTGGCGTTTTCAAGGCTTCCCTTGGGGATGCCGAATTTCAGCATGTTGCTCATTGTCCCTCTCCCTTTACTTCTTGTAGACCTGGGCCGGATCGAACAGGGGTTTGGAGTGCTCCACCCACTGGCCGTTTTCCCATTTCACGTAGAAGCAGCTGCGGTTGCCGGTATGGCAGGCGGCCGGGCCGTTCTGCTTGACCTTGATGACCACGGTATCGGCGTCACAGTCGGTCAGCACTTCCATGACCTCCTGGGTGTTGCCCGACTCCTCACCCTTCATCCAGTACTTGTTGCGGCTGCGGCTGAAGAACCAGGTCTTGCCCGTCTCCAGGGTCAGGTTGAGGGTCTTTTCGTCCATGAAGGCCACCATCAGTACTTCGCCGTTCTGGTAGTCCTGGATGATGGCGGGGATAAGTCCCCCCATCTTGTTGAAATCGATCTGAATCACGTTGGTCTCCTTGCTCGTGTGTGGATGCCGCGGAAGCGGCGAGTATAGGGAGCAGCGGCTGAAAATGCAAGAAGGTCAGTCAGGGGGCCGCCGTCTCGCTGATGATGCGCCTCTTCAGTGTCCGGGCCGCGTTCTCCATTGTCCCCAGGTTGACCAGGTTTCGGTAGCCGACCCTGGTCAGGGCCTTGGCGGCGATGGCTGTTCTTCTGCCGCTGCGGCAGTACAGGTACAGCCTGGCATTTTTGTCGCCGGTGAATCTGGCGATGTCGGTTCCAATCCGGTCGTAGGGGATCAGGATGGCGTTTTCCAGGTGCCCCTGCCTCCACTCCGCTTCGCTGCGCACGTCGATGACCAGTTCCTCGGAAGGTTTGCTGGCCGTCTCCGCACGGGCTGATGTCAGCGGAAGGAGCAGCATGAACGTCACAAGCAGCAGTCTGGTCACGAATCCGGGCATTGCTGATCACCTCTTTGGGGCATTGGCGGTCACGGGGGCTGGGTAAAGAAAAAGGCCTTGCGGTCGGAAGCGCAAGGCCTTGGTGTTTAATGGTGCCCAGGGACGGAATCGAACCGCCGACACGAGGATTTTCAGTCCTCTGCTCTACCGACTGAGCTACCTGGGCGAAAAGGCTTTTCTGTATAGCCCGGAATGGCTTGATCTGTCAACAGCAAAATTATCTGTCATCCAGGAAAAAATGATTATTTTTCGGCTTCCCGTTGGGCCCTGAGTGGGATGTGGTTGCAGAAGGGCTCCTCTGCCATGTAATCGCCATACACCGCGTCTGCCCGCGCACGGCAGCCGCCGCAGACGGAGAGGTATTCGCACTGGCCGCACTTCCCCTTGTAGGAGGCGAAGTCGCGCAGGTTTTTGAAGATCTCCGCGTTTTCCCAGATCTCGCGGAAGGGGGTCTGTTTGACGTTGCCGGCAATGCGGTGGAAGTAGGAGCAGGGCTTCACGTTTCCGAAGCAGTCGATCAGGCAGATGGATTGGGCTGCGATGCATCCCTTGCCGCCGCCGGTGGAGAAGCTTAAGGAACGGCGCTGGAAGCCTGTTCCCTCGATCTTGGCCTTCTGCAGGACGATGCGGTAGTAGTGGGGCGCGCAGGTGGGGCGCATGAGGATCTCATCCTCCTCTCTCTCCTGCCGGTAATGCCAGTCGAGAATCTCCTCGTAGTCCTCCTTGCTGATCAGTTCGTTCATGATCTCCTCGCCCCGGCCGGTGGGCACGATCATGAACATATACCAGGCCGTGGCGCCCAGCTGTTTGGCGAGCCTGAAGGTGGCGGCGATGTCGTGCTGGTTGCGCCGGGTGAAAGATGAGTTGATCAGGAATTTCTGGCCGTGTGCGCGGAACAGTTCCGCGGCGCGGACAACGCCGTCGAAGGCGCCGGGGCACTGGCGGAAATCGTCGTGTATCGCGGCGGAGCTGCCGTCCAGGGAGAGGGAAACCATTTTGATGTCTGCTCCGGCCATATCGCGGCAGGTCTCTTTCGTCACCAGGCTTCCGTTGGTTGCCATGCACATGCGCAGCCCCAGTGAGGTGCCACAGCGGGCCAGTTCGAAAATGTCCGGCCGCATGAGCGGCTCGCCACCGGAGAGGACCACGACCGGCTTGGAGAAGTCGGCGATCTCTCTCAGCAGCGTCTTCCCCTCCTGGGTGCTGAAGTCGCCCTGGGATGAATCCAGCTCCGACGAGCAGCGGCAGTGCACGCAGCGAAGGTTGCATTTCTGCGTGGTCTCCCAGGCGATCCATTTGGGTGTGAATTCAGCTTGCATAGCGCTCCTCGATGGCCGCTTCCGGCCGCGTGTGTCCGGGGAATCCTATCCGAAGGGAGGGGCAAACTCAAGCAGATTCCCGGCGGATAATCGGTCTGTTTGTATTGCCCCGGATGGGGTCGCATGTCCTGCCGGAGTATATATGCTTGAATGGAGGTGGTGATTCTGATATAAAACCCGATGAAATAATTTCATATTTTCAGGCCGTCAGCCGTCAGGGCAAGGAGAGGCGCATGTCCGCTTCGAACATGGTTATGTATGAAGAGGAGTTTCAGGAAGTTAATCAGGTTCTTGAACGGCTGCTGAAGGAAGCAAACGCCAAGGTCATCTTCCTGGTTGACAAGGACGGGCAGCTGATTGCGGGAGTCGGAGAGGTGGAGCGCTTCGACACCACCTCCCTGGCATCGCTCACCGCCGGAAATATCGCCGCTACCGGGGGGCTGGCCAAGCTGATCGGTGAAAAGGAATTCTCGATCCTGTTCCATGAGGGGGAGAAGGATAACCTGCACATCTCCATCGTGGGGGGCAGGGTTATCCTGGTCGTGCTGTTCGACAGCCGCTCTTCTTTGGGGCTTGTCCGCTTGCGGGTCAAAAAATCGTCAGAGGAGCTTTCCGCCATCTTCGAGCGGCTGCTCAAAAAGGGCGAGGAGAGTGCGAAGCGGGGCGTGTCGGACTTCCCCTTTGCCGAGATCACCGACGATGATATCGATAACCTGTTCAGCTAATGACCATGAGGTAACCCAGCGATGTCCTTCATCAACTATGCCTCCCGCGAAATAAACTGCAAGATCGTCTACTATGGTCCGGGTCTGTGCGGCAAGACCACGAACCTTCAGTTCGTGTACCAGAAGACGGCGCCCGACTCCCGGGGCAAGATGATCAGCCTGGCCACCGAGACGGAGCGGACCCTGTTCTTCGATTTCCTCCCCCTGGCCCTGGGGGAGATCCGGGGCTTCAAGACCCGTTTTCATCTCTACACGGTTCCCGGCCAGGTCTTTTACGATGCCTCCCGCAAGCTGATTCTGAAGGGGGTCGATGGCGTGGTGTTTGTGGCGGATTCCCAGGAGGAGCGTGAGGACGCCAATATCGAGTCCCTGGACAACCTGCGGTTCAACCTCAAGGAGCAGGGGTATGATCTGGACACTCTTCCCTATGTGGTCCAGTACAACAAGCGCGACCTCCCCAATGTCATGCCGGTGGAGCAGATGCGACGCGAACTGAACACTACCAATGTTCCCGATTTCGAGGCCTGCGCCACTACCGGCGAAGGGGTCTTCGAGACCCTCAAGGCGGTAGCAAAGCTTATACTGATTGATCTTAAAAAGGGTAAGTAGCTCCCGGTCTGGTTCCGGTGGTGTGCCGTTTCCCCCGCTGCGCCCGGGGGGAACGTTCTTTTGGCTTGATTTTTGGCAGAGTGCGTGATACTAACAATGCTCCGTTTTAGAGGGCAAATGATTGCGGAGAGATGGCCGAGTAGGTCGAAGGCGCTCGCCTGCTAAGCGAGTATACTGGGAAACCGGTATCGAGGGTTCGAATCCCTCTCTCTCCGCCACACTTTGCTGGTTTGATGCCTTTCGGCACGAATGACGCGTCCCTGGACAGCGTCTTTTTTTTTATCTGGCTCCGCCCGTTCCTGCCGGGCGCGACGGGAACTTCCTCAGGGGGCGCCCCTCATCTCTGTTATCGCCTGGCGCGCCAGGCTGTCGCAGCGCTCGTTTTCGGCATGGCCGGCATGGCCGCGAATCCATTGCCAGCTGACATCGTGATGGGCACTGAGCTTGAGCAGTTCCTCCCACAGGTCGCGGTTGAGCACCGGCTCCTTCTTGCTGTTCTGCCACCCTCTGCGCTGCCATCCCTGGATCCACTCGGTCATCCCCTTTACCAGATACTGCGAGTCGGTGACGATGGTGATCCGGCAGGGACGGGTCAAAAGACGCAGCGCCTCCATGGCGGCGGTCAGTTCCATGCGGTTGTTGGTGGTATGTGCCTCGCTGCCGCGAATTTCCTTCTCATGGCCGTTATAGCGCAGGATGGCGCCGTAGCCGCCCGGCCCGGGATTGCCGCTGCAGGCGCCGTCGCAGTAGATTTCCACCGGGGAGGTCGTTGCTGATGGGGCGGCGGTTCGTGACTGATCAGGCCTGGCCGACATAGGCGCCCTCCTGTTTCAGTTGTTCCGCAATGGCGTCCATGACCCGCTCCACGATCAACTGGTGGGTCTCCTTGCTGTTGGGCATGGCGTACAGGTCGCTGACATCCAGCGGTTTTCCGAAGATCACGCAGGCGGACTGGCCCAGGCCGGGGAACTTCCAGCGATTGAGCCCGACCAGCGCCGTGGGGATGATCACCGGCCTGGTTTCATGGATGATCTTGCCCACGCCACGGTTGCCTTTGCCCAGTCGGCCGTCCCGGTGCCGGGTCCCCTCGGGGAAGAGCATGACCTTCTGATCCTTGAGCAGGTTCTCGATGACCCGGTTGGCCTTGACGTCACGCCCGCGCCTGACCGGGAAGGCGCCCCAGGAAGAGTAGATCAGGCGCTGGAGCGGTTTGGCGAACAGCTCCTCCTTGGCCGGTGCCCAGACCATCTGGAAGGGGTGGTGGCGGACAATGGCCCAGGGAAGGAAGATCGTCTCATAGGCCGAGATGTGGTTGGCTGCCAGTAGTACGCCGCCGGAGGCGGGAATGTTGTCGGCCCCCTTGATGACGAAGCGGTTGAGACCTGATGCATAGAAACCGACTATGTAGGTTGAAAAAGTGACCCAGCTGCGCCGCAGAAACGATGTGTTCACGTAACGACCATCCTCAAGGAATTCTGAAGGGAATGAATAATAGCTGTCATGTATAGCATTTCGGGGAACGTTCGGCAACAGCGATCGGTTTTCGCCTCGGCCTGAATAGTGATTTTAAAAGCTGAAAATTGCTGGTACAATTTGCTCCCTTGTGTCGGATTCGGGCACATCCGCAAGCATCCACGAATAACAAGCCGGGTGAGATCTCCATGGAGAACGGAAACTATCTGATCGGCAGGCAGCCGATCCTGGACAGGAATGAAGAGGTTGTCGCCTATGAACTCCTCTTCCGCTCGGCTGCGTCCCTGGATACGGCATCGGTCTGGAGCGCCTCCTACGCCACGGCCAGGGTGATTGTCAATACCCTGTCCGGATTCGGCCTCGAACAGATCCTGGGGGGACACCGGGGGTTCAGCAACATGGAGCTGGACCTGCTGATGAGCGACTCCATCGCTATCCTGCCGCGGGAGCGGGTCGTGCTGGAACTG
Source organism: Pelobacter propionicus DSM 2379 (assembly GCF_000015045.1). Taxonomy (GTDB): domain Bacteria; phylum Desulfobacterota; class Desulfuromonadia; order Geobacterales; family Pseudopelobacteraceae; genus Pseudopelobacter; species Pseudopelobacter propionicus. Next base: position 3,211,877 of record NC_008609.1, on the reverse strand, counting down.
CTGGAAACCCTGCAGGTCACCCCCGGGTTGGTGGAACGCTGCCGCTTTTTGAAGCACGAGGGGTTTACCCTGGCGCTGGACGATCATGAGTTCGATCCGCTCTACAATGAGCTGTACGGCATTGTTGATATCGTCAAAGTTGACCTGTTCCAGTCGCCGGTTGAGCATCTGCAGGAGATGGTTGAGCGCTTCAGTTCCTATTCCGTCAAGCTGCTGGCTGAAAAGGTGGAAAGCCGTGACCAGTACCTGCGCTGCCGCGACATGGGATTCGAATACTTCCAGGGGTACTACTTCGCCAAGCCGTCCCTGATGGAGAAGAAACCGTTCGGCGATGCGGGGGCGCACCTGCTGAAGTTGATGCGCCTGCTCATGGACGATGCCGACATAAGCGACATCGAGCATGCTTTTCGCCAAAGCCCCGGCCTGACGTACAAGCTGTTGCTGCTGGTCAACTCGGTATCGCTGGGGATGCGGGTCAGGGTCCAGAACGTGCGCCATGCCGTGTCAAGCCTGGGGAGGCAGCAGATCAAGCGCTGGGTGCAGCTCTGCCTGTTCGCCTTGGGTGACAGCAGCGGGCTGGAGAACCCCCTGGTGGAGATGGCCGCGGTGCGGGCCGTCTTCATGGAGCATCTGGCCGGGCAGGTGCCGCGGTTGCGCGATAACCCGGAAGCCGCCGATCAGGCCTTCATGATCGGTATCCTCTCGCTTCTGGAAACTATCTATACCATTTCCATCGACGAGGTCATTGCCAGTCTGCATCTTTCCGATGAGGTCAGGGATGCCCTGGCCGAGCGGAGCGGTATTCTTGGTGAGCTGTTGCGGCTGGCCGAGCTGGTGGAAGAGGTGGAATCCGACTTTGGTGAGACATCCCGCTGCTTCGTCGAAATGGGGCTCACCCTGGAGGATGTGCTGGCTGCCCAGGTGAGGGCCTTTGGCTGGCGCTCCGGGAATCTGTGACCATGGCCGGCTTCGCCGTGAGCGAGGAGAAGAACCGCTGGCTGCAGCGGGAGATGGCCCGGCTGAACGTACGGGAGGAGGATCTGGAGGAACAGTTCGTCCGCTCCTCGGGCAGCGGCGGCCAGCATGTCAACAAGACTTCCTCCTCGGTCTTTCTGCGGCATATCCCCAGCGGCATCTGCGTGTCGGCCTCCCGTGAGCGCAGCCAGTCGGTGAACCGTTTCCTGGCACGCCGGGAGCTCCTGGAGCGCATCGAGGCCCAGACTGGAGCAGAGACCGGAGAAATGCGGCGCATCGCGCGCCTGCGCAAACAGAAGAACCGTCGCAGAAGGCGGGCAGAGAAGAAGGACGCATGATCAGTCACCAAACCCTGAAGCGCCTGGAATTCGACAAGATTCTGGCTGAAATCTCCGGCCATGTTCACAGCGAGGTTACGGCCGCCCGGCTTATGGATACCGTGCCGTTGAGCGACGGGGGGGCTATTGCCTCCATCTCCGGACGCATCGAGGAGATTCGCTCCCTTGCCAGCCAGGGCATTGCCCTGCGTCTGCAGCCCTTCCAGGATATCCGGCCGCTCATGGAGCTGCTCCGGCCGGTTGGCGCCTTTCTGGGGCCGCGGGAGCTTTTGATCTTCATCCCGGTGCTGGAGATCTTCGGCGACATCGCCCGTCAGTTCGCGCCCCGCAACGACATCCCGCTGCTCAAGGGACTCGATCCCCCCCTGAAGGGCTTCGCCGATATCCTGGAGCCGCTGGCCGCCTCCATCGATCAGGACGGCGGCATCATGGACAGCGCCTCCACGGCATTACGGGAGATCCGCCGCGCAAAGCGTTCGCTGGCATCCCGCATCCGCAAGAAGATCGAGGAGATCGTCCGCGACAACAATATCGAGATCTTTCTGCAGGACGATTTCATAACCCAGCGTTCGGGGCGCTGGGTTATCCCGGTGCGCATGGATTCCAAGGGGATGGTCAAGGGGGTGGTGCACGACGTCTCCTCGTCGGGGGAGACCGCCTTCATGGAACCGCTGGAGATCATCCCCTTCGTCAACGAGCTGGAAAACCTGAGCGCCGAGGAAAAGGCCGAGGAGATCCGCATCCTCCGCCAGCTTTCGTCCTGGATCCGCCAGGATGCGGCCGAGATCAGCGCCTGTTTCGAAACCCTGCTGACCCTGGATGAGCTTGCCAGTATCGCCCGCTTCGCCGACACCCATGCCCTGGAACCCCCCAGCCTGAACGGCGAAGGGGTGCTGCGCCTGGCCGGGGCGCGCCACCCGTTGCTGCTGATGCTCCAGGCCCAGGGGGCGCTTTCCCGGGTGGAGCCGCTGGACCTGCAGTTGGGGGGCGAGGGGACGGTCATGGTGATCACCGGGCCCAATGCCGGCGGCAAGACCATCGCCCTGAAAACTGCCGGGGTGCTGGTGCTCATGGCGCTGTGCGGCATGCCGGTGCCGGCCGATGGCGCCAGCTCCACCTTTCCCCTGCTGGACGACCTGCTGGTGGATATGGGGGACGAACAGTCCATCGAACAGAGCCTCTCCACCTTCTCCGCCCATGTGTCCCGCGTCGCCGCCATACTGGAGCAGGCGGGGCCGCGCTCCCTGGTGCTGCTGGACGAACTGGGCGCGGGAACGGAGCCGCAGCAGGGGGCGGCCATCGCCTGCGGCGTGCTGCGGGAATTGCGGGAGCGGGGCGCCATGGTCATCGCCACCACTCACCTGTCGGAGATCATCGGTTATGTCCATGCCACGGAGGGGATGGTCAACGCCGGCATGGAGTACGACGCCGAGACCTACACGCCGCTCTACCGCCTGATCAGCGGACAGCCGGGACATTCCCATGCCATCGAGATCGCCCGGCGCTACGGCATGCCCGACCGGGTGATCAGCTTTGCCCGGGAGATGCTGGGAACGGCCAGCGAAGAGTTCACCAGTCTCTTGGCCGAGTTGCACCGCAAGCGGGGGGAGCTGGAGCATGGCGCTGCCCAACTTGAGCGGGAACGGGAGCAGGTCAGGGCCATCCGTAGGGAGCTGGAAGCCCGCAGCGCTACTATCGAACAGGCCAGGCAGGAGACGCGGGAAAAAGCCTGGGCCGATGCGCGGGAGGTGATCTCCACGGCCCGGCGCCGCATGAACGAGCTTTTGGACGAGTATCGGCGCGAACGCCGCAGCGAGAGCATCGAGAAGCTGCGCCGCGTGGAGGCCGAGGTCACCGAACAGCTCAGCCCCCGGGATCTGGCCGGTGACGATCAGCCCCTGGGCGAGGTGGCCGAGGGTGACAGCGTGCGCATCCGCTCCCTGGGGCACGACGGTCGCGTGCTCCAGCTGCTCCCCAAACAGGGCAGGGCGCGGGTCAGGGCCGGCAGCATGGAGCTGGAGGTGCCGCTCAGCGATCTGGTGGCACCGTTGAAACAAACAGGCGGCACGGCGACTCGGCCATCGGGAGGTGACTGGAGGGTGCAGGCGGTCGAGGAGGGGGAGCGGGAGCTGAAGCTGATCGGCCTGCGGGTGGAGGAAGCGCTGGCGCTCCTGGACCCCTTTCTCAGCCAGGCCTCCCTGGGCTCCTTTTCCGAGGTGCGCATCATCCATGGCCTTGGTTCGGGACGACTGCGTCAGGCGGTGCGGGAGCATCTGGCACATCACCAGCTGGTGGAGGAGTTCCGTCCCGGAAACGCCCATGAGGGGCGGGATGGCGCCACGGTGGTCACCTTGCGCAGGTAATACGGAAATCAATGAAGAGGATGAGTGATGGATTTTTTTGTCAGCGAGGTCAGTGAGCAGGAGATCAGGCGTGAGCGGGAGAAGTCCCGGGAACTGCGGCGCAGCCGCTGGTGGCAGAACAGGCTGGCCCTTGGGCGCTGTCACTGGTGCGGGGGCAGCTTTCATGCCGACGAGTTGACCATGGATCACGTCATTCCCCTCTCCCGGGGGGGCAAGGGCTCGCGCAACAACGTGGTGCCGGCCTGCAAACAGTGCAACAGCAACAAGAAGTACCTGCTGCCCATGGAGTGGGAGCAGTATCTGAACAGTCTCGAAAACCGGAGTACCAGCCAGTGAACCAGCCGAAAAGCCGCTACAAGGTCGTTATCTACGACTGCGACGGGGTCATGTTCGACTCCTTGGAGTCCAATTATGTCTTCTACAACCGGGTCATGGCCCACCTGGGGCGCCCCCCCCTTGACCGATCGGACGAAGAGGCGCGCACGGTGCTGCATACCTACTCGTTCAGCGACGTGATGGAGTATTTCTTCACCAACGACCCAGCCCGCGATGATGCCCTGGCCTTTGCCAAGACCATCCGCTATCGCGAACTGGCCCCCTACATGCGCATGGAGGAGGGGCTGATGGAGACCCTGGACCGGATCAGGCCCCATGTCTCCCTGGCGATCTGCACCAACCGCGCCTCGTCCATGGAGATGATCATCGAGGATTTCGGCTTGAACGGCTATTTCTCCTGCATCATGACCGCCTCGCAGGTGACCTATCCCAAGCCCCATCCCGAGCCACTGCTCAGGGTATTGGACCACTTCGGCATACAGGCTGGTGAGGCGCTCTTCGTGGGGGACGCGGAAGTGGACCGGCGGGCGGCGGTCGGCGCCGGGGTGCCGTTTGTGGCCTACAAGAGCGAACTTCCGGCCACGACCCGTATCTGCCATCACCAGGAGATCGTCAGCCATCTTTTCTAGCTGCCCGACGGCAGGACAACCCACGTTTCCCGGATTCGGGACAGGAGCAACGAACATGATCATGAATGAGAGAATTGATGCGTGCTATAACGAGGCCTTCGAAGATGCGTTTGACTTTGCCACATCGCTGGTGGAGAGGGAGGGGGAGAAGGGGCTCTCCGAGATCCGGGGGATACTGCGCCACCTGTACATCCGCCAGGGGGACGACATACACGGTCGAGGTGAGTTCGGCGACGCGGACATCTGTGCCACCATCGCCGCCTATGAGCAGGTGCTCTCCACCTGTGAGGGAGGGTTGAACGTGCCGGCCGACAAGAGCACCATGGGGCTTTCCTCCTGATAGTGGATTCATCGTTTCGTTTCGCCGATACCTGAAGGAAATCAATCGCGGCACGAGACGGTACACGTCATGGGGATGCGCGTCACAAAGCAGGGGGCTGGAGAAGAGCGCGCTTTGGTGTGGAACAGGAAAAAATCCCACCCTCCCCTGTCATCCCATACCCCTGATTTATGAAAAAACACACTCTCATCATCTCCGTCTCCATCATGCTGATCCTGTCCTTTGTGCGTCAGGGTACCTGCAGGCCGGTGGTCTTCTTCATCGGTGGGTGGGGAATGACCCCCTCCCAGATGGAAGCTTTCTCCCGTTCAGTCCCTGAATCGGAAAAGGTGAAGTTCCTCCTCCCCACCGAGGTCAGGGATCTCACCAGGCCCTGGCATTGCGCCGACCTGATCTACGACCATATCCAGAAGAACGGTCTCGCCGAGGAGGATCTCTATTTCGTCGCCTTTTCCCTGGGGGGGATCGTCACCCAGTGGCTGCTGAGTGACCACCCCGAACTGCCCGTCAAGAAGCTGATCCTGGTGGGCTCCCCCATGGGAGGCTACAAGTTCCTGCCTCCCAACCCGTTCTTCTCCAACAATTTTCCAGAAAAGTTGCCCATTTACGTCATAGCGGGAAGCAAGGGGCAGAAGGCGTGGTTCCTGCGCGACGTAAATGACGGGGTGGTTGACCTGAAAAGCGCCCTGGATATCCGCGATCAGAACCTGAAGGAAGCCGCCGTGTTCCATGCCGACCACAACGAGCTGGAAGAAATTCCCGAGGTTCAAGCCCAGATATCCCGATGGCTGGACCTGCGCCAGGAGCCTCCACGGAATGTGGTGGCCGGAAATAACGCCCTTTCGCACCCATCGCGGGATTTGGGAGGGGGGGCGGGCCCCCGTTGTTGCCATCCCCAACTAGGCGGTACCTGAGAACCGGGAGGAGCCGAAGCGTCCCTCCTGTCCGCTCCTTTCCACAAAAAAAGCGGGTGCCGTCTGGCCCCGCTTTTTGTATCCGCTTTGTCTCGAGCCGCTCCTAGCGCACCAGCTTGGACAGCTTCTTGAATGCGTCGGTACCGGCCACCTTCAGCAGCTGGAACAGAACCGACTCGGTGCAGGTGGGGATCGCGCCGGCCAGGGTCATGGCCTCCACGGCCACCTTCCAGTTGCGCTTGTCCCTGCTCATGACGGCGTCCTTCACCAGGTGCACCGTGAAACCGGCCTCGCGCAGCTCGATCACCGTCTGGAGCACGCAGACGTGGGTCTCCATGCCGGTGATGATGATCTGGGTGCGGCCGCTTGCCTTGAGAGTTTCCATGAACTGGGGGATGCCGCAGCAGCTGAAGGTCATCTTCTCCAGGCGGGGGGCCTCGGCGGCCTTCTCCAGCAGTTCTGCCAGGGTGGCGCCCAGTCCCTTGACATACTGCTCGGTGAACAGCACCGGGATTTTCAGTTCGGCGACGCTCTCCAGCAGGATGCCCACATTCTTGGTCAGCTTGCCGAGCATCTTCTCATCCATGGCCTGGCACAGCTTGTCCTGCACATCGATCACCACCAGCGCGGCCTTTTCACTATCCAGAAAAAACGTATCCTTCAGCGACATGGTTCATCTCCTTGTATGGGCTTGGGCATGGTACATCCACGCCGCATTGTTGCCCAGCTCGGGCCATAATGCAAGCGCCTTGTGGCTGGTGCCATGTCCGCCCAAGCCCCTGCATGAACATGCCGCTTGCATTGTTTGCATACAGTTTTTCTTCATCCTGCCCCCTCCCGCATTGTTGCCGTAGTTCCGTTCCTGTGAAATTGGCAGGGGAGGTGTATAGTTGTATGCGAAAACCGTCTGTCACGAGGTTAACCATGATAGTTCACGTTGTATTGCTGGTTATCTGTATCCTCCTGATGGTGCCTTCCGGCATGTCCGGCGCAGCGGAGATCAATCAGGAGGATCTCCGGAGCCTGGTCGAGGCGGCCTTGGCCAACAACCCCGAAGTCAGGGCCTCCAGCGCGCACCAGCGGATGCTGGACTACAGGGCCAGGCAGGCCGGCTCCCTGGATGACCCGATGCTGATGCTCAAGATCCAGAACGGCGTGCTTCGCGATCCACTCAACTTCAGCCGGGACGGCATGACGCAGAAGGTGGTTGGCATCAGCCAGCAGATTCCCTGGTTCGGCAAACGCGAACTGCGCGGCAACCTGGCGCGGCGCGAGGCCGAGGCGTCCCACCTGATGCGCGAGGAGCGGCTACTGGAGATCGTCAGGTCGGTCAAGGAGGCCTACTACCAGATCTACGTCACCGACAGATCCCTGGAAATCCTGGCCAGGAACATGCGCATCATGGACGATCTGATCATCCTGGCCCAAAACCGCTATACGGTTGGCCAGGGCGCCCAGCAGGATATCTTCAGGGCCCAGCTGGAAAAATCAAAGCTGCTGGATATGCGCATCACCCTGGAACAACAGCGCAGGAGTCAGGAAATCAGGATGAACAGCCTGCTCAACCGTCCCGTGTATACCCGTGTCGGCACCATACCGGAGCCGCCCATTACCCCCTTTTCCCAAGGATGTGCCGAACTCGTGGAACTGGCGGAAAACAACCGGCCGCTCTTGAAGAGCATGCGGGCGCAGATCGGCAGGAGCCGGGCAGCCCAGGCCCTGGCCCGCCGGGAATTCTATCCCGATGTTGCCCTCTCCTTCGAGTACATGCAGCGCGAACCAGCCATGGGAGGGGACGGAGACGACATGTACGGCCTGGGCCTTACCTTCAATCTGCCGCTACGGCGTGAGCGGCGCCATGCCATGCTGGCCGAGGCGGCCTCGGAAGAGGCCATGAGCGCCGCTGAACTCAACGACGCCAGAAACGGCATTCGGGGGGGCATCGCCGACCTGCTCTCCCAGATGGAGCGTCGCCGCAGACAGGTCGAGCTGTATAAAACCGGCATCATCCCCCAGTCACGGCAGAACCTGGAGTCGGCGGTGATCGCCTACCGGGTCGGCAAGGTCGATTTCGCCTCCCTGCTGGACAGCCGGCTGACGCTCTTTAATTATGAGCGCGACTACTACGACTCCCTGGCAGATTACCAGATCCGTCTGGCCCAGCTGGAGGCCATGGTGGGGGGATTGAGCTCCGCACAGCCACCTGACCCTGGAACGGGAGAATAGCACGGCTTCCGGCGCAGGGCTCTTGTTACCATTTTCGCCCCCTGGCCTGCGTTGGCTGGATCCGGGATGAGTCTCGCGGAAACGGCACAAACCACCATGAGGTGTTCGATCATGATTCGGAACAAAAAGATTCTGTACCCCCTGATACTGCTGGTTCTGCTTGCATCCGTTGGCGGCGGCTGGCTCCTGTGGCGGGAGAGGGAGCACGACCATGCGGGGGAACGCAAGGCGGCCCAAGGGAAATTGCTCTACACCTGTCCCATGCACCCCTTCATCATCAAGGACAGGCCGGGAGCCTGCCCGATCTGCGGCATGGAACTGGTCAGGAAGCTGGAAAGCGCGGCTGCTGCCCAGTCTGGCGGACATAACGGGCAGGCAGACATGCCCGGCCATGTGTCGCTCTCGGAAAGCCAGCGGGTGATGGCCAATGTGGCCACGGTGGAGGCCTGGCAGCAATCACTCAACAAAGAGATCACCGCCAGCGGCATCGTCCAGTTCGACCAGTCGCGTCAGGCCAAGGTCACCTCCTGGATCGCCGGTCGCATTGACCGGCTCAACGTCAACAGCGTTGCTGCGTCCGTCTCCCGCAACAGGCCGGTGGCCGAGCTGTACTCGCCCGAGCTGGTGGCCACCCAGCTGGAGTACCTGCTGGCGCTCAAGAGCCGTGATCAGCTGAAAGACTCCCCCATCCCCTCCATCTCCCAGAACGGCGAGGGGCTGGTGGCATCGGCCAGGCAGCGCCTGCTGCTGTTCGGGGTCAGGGAGAGCCAGATCGCTGCACTGGAAAAGGCCGGCAAGCCCAACATCAGGCTCCCGATCTATACGCCACTCTCCGGCGTCGTCATCGAAAAGATGGTTCAGCAGGGACAGTACGTCAATGTGGGTGATGTGCTCTTCACTATCGCCGATCTCTCCACTGTCTGGATAGAGTTGGACATCTACGAGCCCGACCTGGCCATTGTCCGTGTCGGGCAGCGGGTGGAGATCCATTCTCCCTCCTTTTCGGGAGGGACGCTTTCCGGAAGGATCGCCCTGGTGAACCCCTTTCTGGATCCCAGGAGCCGCACGGTCAAGGCCCGGGTAGAGATGGCCAACCCCGGCATGAGACTGAAACCGGACATGTTCGTAAGCGCACTGATCAGGGTGCCGCTTGGTACGGCACTGGTCGTGCCGGTCAGCGCGGTCATTGACAGCGGCAAGCGACGTCTGGTCTGGGTAGAGAGCTCGCCCGGCATGTTTGAGCCGCGCCAGGTCCAGGTGGGACAGCAGGCCGGTGACCGGGTCCAGATCCTGTCGGGGCTTAGGGAGGGGGAGAAGGTGGCCGTCTCCGGCGGCTACCTGATCGACTCGGAAGCGCAGCTCAAGTCGGGGACCAGGGACCAGGGAGCGGGAACGGGAGGGCATCAGGGACATGGTACGCCAGCGCCCAGGGCGCCGGTGAAAAAGGACCCGCTGAGCATGGATGATATGAAAATGTGACGGTGAAAGACCATGGAACACGGAAAAGGCGGAAAGCACGGAAAGAACGGAAAGAACGGAAAGAACGGAAAAGGCACGAACACGATGCTGCATGCGACGGTGACGGAGGTCGTCATCGCGTCATTTTATAGGGTTTACAACATCTTGGGCTATGGTTTTCTGGAAAAGGTATATGAAAACGCCCTTGCGCATGAATTGCAGAAGAAAGGGCTTCACGTCGCGACTCAGCACAACATCAAGGTGTTTTATGATGGCATGGAGGTGGGTGATTATTACGCCGATCTGTTTGTAAATGGAGTCGTTATCGTTGAGCTGAAAGCGGCAGAATGCCTGCGGCAAGAACATGCCGCCCAGTTGCTTAACTATTGCAGAGCCACGGGAGTCGAGGTCGGCTTGCTGATCAACTTCGGAAAATCACCCGAAGTGAGACGAGTCGTTTTCCCGAGTTGTGTGCCCTGATTGAAAAGATCCGTCTTTATCAGCTTGTACCGATTTTTCCGCGTTCCACTATAGGTTTGAATCCATGATCGAACGAATCATCGAATACTCCGCCCGCAACCGTGTGGTTGTCGTCATCTTCTATGCCCTGATCGTTGCCTGGGGTGTCTGGGCGGTGTACCGGACGCCGGTGGATGCCATTCCCGACCTGTCGGATAACCAGGTGATCGTCTTCACCGAATACCAGGGGCGCTCCCCCCAGGTGGTGGAGGACCAGGTTACCTATCCGCTGGTATCCAACCTGCAAGGACTGCCGCGGGTCAAGGCGGTGCGGGCCTCAAGCGCCTTCGGCTTCTCCATGATCTATGTGATCTTCGAGGACAAGGCGGATATCTACTGGGCACGCACACGGGTACTGGAACGCCTGAACTACGCGGCCTCGCTGCTTCCCCCGGGAGTGACGCCGACCCTGGGGCCGGACGGCACCGGCGTGGGACACGTCTTCTGGTACACCATCCAGGGTAAGGGATACGATCTGGAGCAGCTGCGCACCCTGCAGGACTGGTTTGTCAGGTACCAGCTCAACACCGTGCCGGGTGTAGCCGAGGTGGCCTCCATCGGTGGTTTCGTCCGCGAATACCAGATCGATCTGGACCCGGTGAAACTGCAGGCCTACCGGGTTTCCACCGGCCAGGTCATGGACGCGCTGGGAAGGTCCAACAGGGATGCGGGAGGACGGCTGGTGGAACAGGCTGATGCCGAGTTCCTGATCCGCGGCAGGGGATATGTGCAATCGGTGGCCGACCTGGAGAACATCGTTGTCGGCGCCGACCTGCGGGGAACCCCGGTCTACGTCAAAAACCTTGGCAGGGTGCAGCTGGGCGGGGCCATGCGCAGGGGAATGCTGGATCTGAACGGCGAAGGGGAGGCGGTTGGCGGGATCATCGTCATGCGCTACGGCGAGAATGCCAAGGATGTCATCAAGCGGGTCAAAGAGAAGATCCGGGCGCTTTCAAAGGGGCTCCCAGCGGGGGTCAGCATTCAGGCCTTCTATGACCGTTCCGACCTGATCGACCGCTCCATCGACACGCTGAAGTCGTCGCTGACCGAGATGTGCATCGTGGTCGTGTGTATCGTTCTTGTCTTTCTGCTTCACTTCCAGAGTTCCCTGGTGGTTGTGCTCACTCTGCCGGTGGCAGTCCTGGCCTCGTTCATAACCATGAAGTACCTGGGGATCACCTCCAACATCATGTCGCTGGGGGGAATCGCCATCGCCATCGGCGAACTGGTGGACGCCGGCGTGGTCATGGTTGAAAACTGCTTTCGCAGGCTTTCCGAGCTCCCCGAAGGGGAACGCGAGGAGCGGAGGCTGGAGGTGATTATTTCCGCTTCCAAACGGGTGGGGCCGGCCATCTTCTCCTCCATGGTGGTGATCATCCTCTCCTTTGTGCCCATCTTCCTGCTGGAGGGACAGGAGGGGAAGCTGTTCCACCCCCTGGCCTTCACCAAGACATTCGCTATGATAGCGGCCGCGGTGATAGCCGTGACCCTGGTGCCGGTGCTCTCCTACTGGTTCCTGCGCGGGAAGATGCCCGATGAGGAGAAAAACCCGGTCTCCCGCTTCTTCATCGCCCTCTACTCCCCCGTGCTGCGCTGGTGCCTGGCCTGGCCCAAGACGGTCATCGCCCTCAACCTGGTGGCGCTGCTGGTCGCCATCCCGGTGTTCATGAGAATGGGGTCCGAATTCATGCCCCCCCTGGACGAGGGGTCGCTGCTGTACATGCCGGTCACCCTCCCCAACGTCTCCATCAGCGAGGCCAAGCGGCTGATTCAGGTCCAGGATGCCGTCATCAAAAGCGTCCCGGAGGTGGAGGGGGTGCTGGGCAAAGTGGGGCGCGCCGAGACCTCCACCGATCCGGCGCCGGTCTCCATGTTCGAGAGCATCATCATCCTTAAGCCGAAGGAGAAATGGCGCCCGAGGGTCACCAAGGGGGACATTGTTGCCGAACTGGACAGCAAGCTTCAGATTCCCGGTGTTCGCAACGGCTGGACCCAGCCGATCATCAACCGCATCAACATGCTCTCCACCGGTGTGCGCACCGACCTGGGGGTCAAGATCTTCGGCAGCGACCTGAATGTGCTCAAGGAACTGGCCGTGCAGGCTGAGGGCATCCTGAAACAGGTTCCGGGCGCTGCCGACGTGGTGGCTGAGCGCGTTACCGGTGGAAGCTACCTGGATATCGACATCGACCGCCAGGCAGCCAGCCGCTACAACCTGAGCGTGGGAGACATCCAGGACGTGATCGAAACCGCCCTGGGCGGGCAGACCCTGACCACGGTGGTGGAGGGGCGCAACCGCTTCCCGGTGCGCCTGCGCTACCAGCGCGACTATCGCGACAGCATCCCGGCCATGGGGAATATCCTGGTCTCCTCCGCAGGGGGAGAAACGCAGATCCCGCTTTCACTGATGACGCGGATGCATGTATCTACCGGTGCCCCGGAGATCAACAGCGAAGGGGGGCTGCTCCGCTCGGTGGTGTTCCTGAATGTGCGCAACCGCGACCTGGGGGGCTTCGTGACTGATGCGCGGCAGGTTCTGGAGAAGAACCTCAAGCTGCCTCCCGGCTATTACGTTGCTTGGGCCGGCCAGTGGGAAAACAAGCTGCGTGCCATGAAGCGGCTGCAGATTCTCGTCCCGGTGGGGCTGCTGATCATTTTCTCGATTCTCTACTTCACCTTCAAATCCCTGATCGAGGCGCTGATGGTCATGCTCTCCGTCCCCTTTGCCCTGGTGGGAGGGGTCTATCTGGTTTCGATCCTGGGCTACAACATGTCCGTGGCGGTCTGGGTCGGCTTCATCGCACTCTATGGTGTGGCCGTGGAAACAGGGGTGGTGATGGTGGTCTATCTGCACGAGGCCCTGGACAGGCGGATTCTGGCCGGGAGCGTGACTGAGGAGGACATACGGGAAGCCACCTTCGAAGGGGCTGTCCAGCGCCTGCGTCCCAAGCTGATGACCGTTGCCACTTCCCTGATCGGCCTGAGCCCGCTCCTGTGGGCCAGCGGCACCGGCGCGGACGTGATGAAGCCGATTGCGGCGCCCGTCATCGGTGGCATGTTTTCCTCAACCATCCATGTGCTCGTCATGACCCCGGTGATCTTCATCATGATGAAGACGAGGGATTTGAAGAAGGGAAAACTGAAATATTCCGGAATCGAAGGTTAGGCACACAAACAAACCAGGGAGGAACTGGATGAAACGAATACTACTCACCACAGCGGCACTACTGACACTGGCAGCGCCTCTTTCCTCGGCCGCGGATCATGGCGGCCACGACATGCATTCCGGCCACGCCGCCATGGCCGGAGTGGCCCACGAAGAGGTGATAAGCGGTGTCAAGGCCACCTTCAATGTGCAGACCATGGCCGATGCCATGAAGGGGATGGGTATGCAGATCCCCAAAGGGATCAGGGAGACTCACCACCTTTCGGTGGTTTTCAGGGATGCCAGAAGCGGCAAGGTTCTCACGGAAGGAACGGTGAAGGTCAAAATCCTGAATCCGGACAAGCGCGAGCAGACCAGGGAGCTGATGGGTATGCAGGGGCACTTCGGCGCTGATTTTGAAATGGCCAAGAAGGGCAGGTACGGCATTATGTGCAAGTTCCTGTTGAAGGGGGACAAGATCCGTCAGGTCAAGTTCTGGTACAGTATCCGGTAGGAAGCGGGCAGCCATGTCCGTGAGCTACAACGGGGCGTCTCCCGGGAAGGAACGCCCCGCTTCCCTGTTTCGCCTCACCCGGAGTGGTGAGTCGGGGCAAGGGGGGCGCTTTTGTCGTCCAAGGAGGAATGCCATGCGTTATCGCATACTCATACTGCTCACGGCGCTCCTGGCGCTGGGGACCTTTGCCCATGGCCAGGACGTTTCCTGGCTGGCAGAATGCGGCCTGAAGACTTTCAGGGAGATCAACCGCACGGGAAAGTGGTCCGGAAAGCAGTCCCCGGACTGTCGGGTGAATACCTCCGTGGAGCGGCGTTCCAGCGGGGTCTTCGTCACCACCTGGGTGACCGCGGATGCCGGGGAGGGCTGGGTCAGGACCGCCTTCAGCGCTGCCATGGATCAGACGGAAATCAGCGGGAAGAGTTCCCTCGCCCGGGCCGGCAGGGATATCCAGCAGCGGGCCCGGCATCTCCAGCGCTGCCTGGATTCGATCAACTCGGTCAACGACCCCCTGGACTGCCGCGATTACGCCACCAAGTCCTATGCCGTGGATGAGGAAAGCGGAACCGAGAACAGGCGGCTGGTCTGGCTGGATGACGATGGCCGCCATACCGTTGTGGAGTATGCCTTCGGGAGCAGTTCAGCCACGCCGACGCCACCGGTGGACCTCTTTTCGGGCTACTACTTGCCGCCCAACATCACCATCGATCTGCACCAGAGGAGGTAGCCTCCCCGGTTATCCCTCACCTGCCGAATACCTTCCTGAGCAGTTCCGTTCCCCGTGCCATGGGGTCGGTCCTGATCTTCTTCTCTTCCTCTCCCAGCATGGTGAAGAGGCCGTCCACCGCCTTCTTGGTGATGTAATTGTCCAGATCAACGGCTCCCAGGCTGCCGGCAAAGGGGATGGAACTGATCGACTCCGTCATCTTGCCGTAGCGCTGGGCCACTCCCACGTCCTTCATGCTTTCCGCTATCACCGGTTTGAATGATGCAAAGACCTTGTCGCCGGTCTTTTGCTTGAAATAGTCTGTGGCGGAGGTGTTGCCTCCCTGCAGAATCTTGCGGGCGTCGTCGAAGGTCATCTCCTTGAGGGCGGATACGAAGTGTTCCGTGGCTTTGGGCGCTGCTTTTTCCGCGGCCCGGTTCATACTGAGAACGAAATCGTCCACCTCCTTCTGAAAACCGAATTTTCCCAGCAGGTCGGCTGCCGTGCGGATTTTTTCCGGCAGAAGGATCTTGATCGCCTGATTTTTGAAGTAACCGTTTGGTTGCGATACAGATGTGACCGCCTTGGTGGTGCCGGTGGAGAGCGCCTCCTTCAACCCGTTGGCGATGGTCGAGTCGTCCAGAGCGCTGGTTTGCGTGTCGAATATGCCGAGGCCTTTGGTGAGGCTGTCGAAGAATGCCGCCTGGGATGGGGCTGCGGAGCAGATCAGCGGCAGTGTCGGAAGAAGAAGGGCCAGCAGTCGTGCGTGCTTCATGGTGTAACCTCCATTGACATAGTACGGTATCGGATAAAGGGGCGGGCTCTTCGGCGTCCCGATGTCCCCTGGTGCGGAACCGAAATCAAGCGTTTCATACATGTCACGGATGCCGCCACCTGTCTCTGGTGGCGGCATCCGTGACAGTTTATGTCCGGGGGCTGTAGTGGCGCTTGAGCCAGCGGCTCAGGCCGTCCAGTCCGGGGAACAGCACCCGCTCGTTGACATTGGCCTGGTCCAGTTTGTCGCGGATCTCCCATTTCAGGGAGGCGGGGATGATGATTTTGCGCGCCAGGTAGGGGTACTTTTCCAGCCAGTCGTCCAGCACCATGTGCGGGTCGGACATGACCGAACAGAAGGCGTACTGGTTGACGATCCTGTCGTCCACCGAGGGGGGTTCGAAGAAGATAACCACCTTTTCGCTGGCCAGGGCATCCAGTTCATCCAGCGAATTGATGGTGTCGGAGAGCAGTTGCAGGGTCAGCACGTTGGCGCCCTCGGCCAGCAGTTTGTCTCTCAGGCAGTCGGGGAGCAGTTCATGGGCCTTAACATAGTTGATCGCCCATATCACGCCGTCCCGGTCGAATTTGTCGATGGAGGCGGTGGCAAAGTGCATTGCCACGAAGGGTGAGTAGGTCCAGTCCAGTATCCGCGTGGGGAGGCCGAAATGCTGCGCCACGGAGAGCCAGTGCCAGAGGGAGTCGCGCTCCACGACGTTCCGGTGGGCGTACTTCCTGAAGTTGCGCAGCAGGTGCCGCTCAACGTAGTCATAGTCTCCCCCCAGGCGGATCAGGCTCGTCTCAAGGCGGTAGTTTGCGTTGGAGAGTCCCCGGAATGCGAAACGGGAGCGGAACCGCTGCAGTTTCTCGTTCCACGAGTGGGCAAAGAGTTCGCTCTGCAGTTCATCCCACGATCCAGCCGTTACCGTTTCCATGATGGCGCCTCCTCCTGTTCATGGGATTGTCCGCGTTCCTGTCCGCCACGGGTCGCGGCATCCCTGCTGATAGTGTAACACAAACCGTGTCTGGCACAGGGGGAGGCGGCAGAGGTCTCAGGCTGGTGGAGCCAGGCGCAGCAACGGAATCAGCGAGGGGGCAATGCAGTTCATCCGCTCCGGCCCCAGGTTGGTCAGCTCCTCCCTGAAACGGTCCGCCGCAGCTGCCATCTCCCCGGCCAGTATGTGGCGACAGGACGTGGCAACTCGCAAGCGCCTGGCTCCCCTGGCAAGCAGGGTGACGGCGCCGTTGAAATTGCCGCTACGCCAGTGGTGCAAGGCAACCGCGATCTGCAGCAGCCCCTGGTAGAGGTTGCGCGCATCTCCCTGGGAGTTGATCCAGAGTGTTTCCAGGGTTTCGTGGCAGGTGAACCAGTCTTCCCGGTTGAACTCCTCCACTGCACGCAGCAATTCCTCCGGCGGTGGCGTCAGGTGGGACGGGCCTTCCACGGGACTAGGGGGCCTTCGGAGCGGCCGGAGGCACGGTGGCGGGCGGCCGGGGCTCAGCGGGAGAAACCGGCGGTGCAACCGGGGAAGCCTGGGGTGAAACGACAGAAGGCGTCTGAACTGTTGGGGGGGCGAACTGCGGTTCCGCGGGAACTGGCCAGGGTGCGACGGGGTGAGTTTGGGGCTTGTCGGAGGGAGCCTCTGGTGCGGCAGCTGGGGCAGGCGAGGCGGCAGATGGCGTCGCGGGGGCGACCGGGGGCAGGGGGAGCGGCGTCGGCACCGGCGAGGCTGGAGTCGTGTTCCGCCCGCTGTCAGGCGATGGTGCTGTTTCTGGCGGGTTGAGCGGGATGATCAGGCGCTGCCCAATGGTCAGGCGATGGGGATTGCGGATGCCGTTCATCTGCATCACCCGGGGGGTCATCCGTTCCGTTGCAGTGTCGGAGAGGCCGTAGCGACTGCTGAGAATCAGGAAGATGTGGTCGCCGGGGCGAACGGTGTAGATGCTGCTTCCGTCTCCGGTGGAAGTCGGTGCGGGTGCGGCGGCGTGGGCTCTCCGTGGCGGCCGGGTTTTACGCTTTGCCTTGGCGCGCCGCGGCGGCGTTCGGCGCAACTCCCTCAGGTCAATGTCGTATGAGGGCTTGCGCAGCTCTCCCAGGTTGATGTCGTAGGACTCCTGGCCGGCGTGTGCCCAGAAAGTGGCGCAGAACACACCGCCCAGCATCAATAACAGTGCCGTTACCCTTTTGTGTGTCTCAGTTCCGTTCTTCACCGCATGCTCCTGTCGGTTGTTCTTTCCCGCATCTCGGATTTCCCGATCCCATATAGCCCGGTAAGCAGGTTTGCGCCGGGGGGATCACTCAGCGCGGCAGCCAGGGAAGCCGACTCCTCCATGCGCCTGAACAGCACAAGGGTTCGGCTGACAGCCTCCTCGGCCAGGTCGTCCAACGAGGTGTTGCTGGCGGCACCCGATACCGGATGGCTCCAGCGGGTGACGCTGTCGATCATTGCCCGATGCCCTGGCCCGTGTGCCCGCAAGGGGTAGAAGAGCTGGCGCTGCTCCCTGAAAGGGGATCCCAGCAGAGTGCCGAGGATGAGAGCGGCGATCTTCCATGCCGTAACGTTGTACATCCCCTGAAAACGGCAGTGCAGTGCCAAGGCTCGCTTCAGCGCCGCTCGTGGGAGCCGTCCGTCGGGGTCGAACAGCATGGCCATGGCGTCCGTCAGCAGGGGGGCCGTTAGCGTGGTCACCAGGTGGGTCATCCGGCGCACCGGCGGGGTGGTGTTGCGCTGCAGGAAATGGACATCGATGGCGGTTTCCAGGCGGTAATGTCGGCCGATGGCATTGACGCCGCTCAGGGCGAATACATAGGGGTGAAAAACCATGTCGGCCTGCATGTGGCTGATCACTCCCAGCAGGCAGGCCAGAAGGTCGTAGGGGAGCATGCCGCCACGGCTGGTCTCAACCCGTATCAGCGGAGCATAGCTGTTGCCCGTGGCGTCGTGGAAGCGGTCGGCCAGGTGCAGCGCTGTCGCGCTGTGGGGGCCGCGGAAGAGGTGCAGCAGGGTGTCGGGCAGGACAGCGCCACCCAGGTAGGCTGCGTGGTGAGCCTGGATGATATCGGCCAGGATGCCGCTGCCTGCCAGGCGCTGCGCTGTCCGTTCCGCCAGGATCCAGTGGGTTATTTCCTTGGGCATGGGCTGATCCCCGGGAACCGGCGTCGGGCTGCATCGTAGTGCTGGAGGGTTTCTACTCGGAAATTCAGCATATCTGTGTATATGCCATTTGCGCCCGTCCGTCCAGCGGGTTGTTGTGGGAAAGCCTCACTTTGTGGCCGGTCAGGGGGCATGGGGCGCCAGCCTGCTTCCCCTTGGTTCCTGTGCCAAAAAGTGCTATGGTGGAAATCTTGAAATCCACTGCGTTGAACCTGGGTTGGACGGCAGCGGCTGTCGCCTGCGGGGGCAACGGAAAGAACCATGACCGTGAACAAGCACCCCTTTCAGACCCTGACCCCGGAATTCATCATGGATAGCGTGGAGAGCCAGGGATTCCGGTGCGATTGCCGTACCCTGGCACTGAACAGCTACGAGAACCGCGTGTATCAGGTCGGTATCGACGAGGGGGCGCCGCTGATCGCCAAGTTTTACCGCCCCGACCGCTGGAGCGACGTCCAGATCATGGAGGAGCATCGTTTCTGCTTCAACCTTGCGGAGCATGAACTGCCGGTAGTGGCCCCCTGGCGCAATGCCGCCGGCGAGAGCCTCTTCTCCCACCAAGGGTTCCGCTTCGCCCTCTATCCCCGCCAGGGTGGGCGTGCCCCGGAGTTCGACAACCTGGACAACCTCCTGATCCTGGGGCGCATGCTGGGACGCATCCATGCCATCGGCGAGCTTCAGCGTTTTGAAGAACGACCGGCCCTGGATGTCCGCGCTTTCGGGTATGAGAGCGTGGCCCTGATCCGGGAGCGGTTCATGCCCGATGAGTACCGGGAGAGCTACATCGCGGTAACCGAGCTGCTGTTGCGGAGGATCGAGACAATCCTGGCCGAGGTCGGCCCGATCCGTTATATCCGCGCCCATGGCGACTGCCATGCCGGCAACATTCTCTGGCGTGATAACGCGCCGCACTTCGTGGACTTCGACGATGCCCGCATGGCCCCGGCGGTTCAGGATCTCTGGATGATGCTCTCCGGAGACCGCGGGCGCAAGACAGCCCAACTGGAGGCGCTGGTGAGGGGGTATCGCGAGTTCCGGGACTTCGACCCGCTGGAGTTGCGCCTGGTTGAGGCGCTGCGCACCCTGCGCATGCTGCACTATAGCGCCTGGCTGGCCCGGCGCTGGGAGGATCCGCTCTTTCCCGCCACCTTCCCCTGGTTCAACAGCGTCCGCTACTGGGGCGAGCAGATCCTGGAACTGCGCGAGCAGCTGGCGCTGCTTGACGAACCACCGCTGGAGTTGGAGTAGCTCGCCTATCCGCGTTATGGTATATGAATGCTGTGCGGGGCACCCTGCCGGAGGAACGCTCTTTTTCCGGTTCTTCCCTCTTCGGCAGTTTGCCGTCCGCAACGATTTTTACACCATGCGAGGAGCCCATGTCCCTACGGCAGGAAGCTGAACTGATGGATGCCTGCCGCATCCTGTTTCCTACGGCAGATGTCAGCCGGGAATTTCTCTGTCGTATCGAGGTCGACCGGTTGAAGAATGCCTATCGCAATCGCGTCTGGGAGTGCCATCCCGACGCCTGCGGCGAGGCAGACGGCCAGGCCCGGCGTACCGCGCTGTTCCGTTGTTCGGTGGAGGCCTACAACCTGATCAATGAGTTCCTCCAGGATCGGCACAGGCCGCGCCTTCCCCTGCGCCGCGCCGTTTCGCCCAAAAAGCCTTTTTTCCGGGTGGAGCCGGTGGAGCCGGTGCCGGGCGAGCAGTACTACCAGGGGGCCTTTCCCACCATCGAACTGAAGCTGGGACTCTACCTCTACTACAGCGGAGCGGTTTCCTATCAGGCTGTTGTGCGGGCCATGATCTGGCAGCGTGACCAGCGCCCGCCCCTGGGGGACTTTGCCCGCTCCTGGGGATGGCTGAACGAGGCGGATGTGTCGGCGGTCCTTGCTGCCACCGAGATCGTCGGATCTTTTGGCGAACGGGCCGTGGCGCTGGGGCTTCTGACCCAGTCCCAGCTCAACCTGATCCTGCTGCACCAGCGTTCCATGCAGCAGCAGATCGGACGCTACTTCGTGGAACAGGGGCTTGTGAGTGAACTGGCCCTTCGCCAGCACCTGCGCGGGCTGGCTCGACATAACGCGCAGGTGCGCGAGTCCCGGCTCTGATGGGGCGGTGATCTGAAGATCCCGGGTGGGGTTGGAAGGGGAGAACTGCCTTTGAAATATCTGCTCTCAGTGCTGTGCATTCCCGTAACGGGCGCGGGGGAGCGACCAGTTGAATCGCACGGCCAGGAGCCGCAGGGTGATGACGGTGAAGGCCGAGGCGAGCAGCGCAAAGGTGCGGGGCATGCCACTGCGGTGCAGCAGGGTCAGCAGTATTCCGCCGACCAGGCAGGCCGAGGCGTACACCTCCTTCTGGAGCACCATGGGTACGCGGTTTGAGAGCATGTCGCGGATCATGCCGCCTGCGGTGGCGGTCATGACTCCCGCCATGACCGAGCCGACGAAGCCGAACTGGAACTCCAGGGCCTTGCTGGTGCCGATGACCACGAACGTTCCCAGCCCCACCGCATCGAAGAAGGTCAGAGGGTGGGTGAGGCGGCTTAAGGTGTGGTGAAAGAGGAATACCAGCAGGGAAATGGCGATGGAGAGATACAGGTAGGTCTCGTCCTTGAAGATGAACGGCGGGGTGTCGCCCAGCAGCAGGTCACGCAGGGTGCCGCCGCCGGTGGCGGTGACGAGACCCAGCACCATGACGCCGAAGATGTCCATGTCGCGGCGGATGGCTGCCAGGGCGCCCGAGGCGGCGAAGGCGGCGGTTCCCAGCAGGTCGAGGGTGTACAGCAGGTTCATGGTGATCCGTTCTCCCTGTTGATGAGTCTATCCCCATAACCGTCCAAGGCAAACCCAGGCGAAACGGTTACGGCTGAATCCGGGGGTGCTGACTGCGCTTTCGCGCAGCGGCGCACTATAGCAGGAACGAATGCGGACATCCAGAAGGGAAGCATACTGTCATGCGAATCATCATTGCACCTGATTCCTACAAGGGGAGCCTGTCGGCGGTAGAAGTAGCGGAGGCAATGGCGCGGGGAATCGTCTCCGTCTTCCCCGATGCGGAGATCGTCTCCCTTCCGGTTGCCGATGGGGGCGAAGGGACCGTGGAGGCTCTGGTGGCGGCCACCAGTGGCAGATTTGTCTGCCAGGAGGTGAGCGGTCCGTTGGGTGAGCCGGTCATGGCCCGCTGGGGCATTCTGGGGGACGGAGCGACCGCGGTGATCGAGATGGCCGCGGCCTCGGGTCTGCCGCTGGTGGCGCCGGAGCGGCGCAACCCGCTCCGGGCCAGCACCTGTGGTACGGGAGAGCTGATCCGGGCTGCCTTGGATGCCGGTCTGCGCCGCTTGATCGTCGGTATCGGCGGCAGCGCCACCAATGACGGCGGGGCGGGCATGGCACGGGCGTTGGGGGTGCGTTTCCTGGATGCGGACGGAACCGAACTCCCCGAGGGGGGTGCTGCCTTGGCGAGGTTGGCACGGGTCGATC